>CAJMBB010000045.1 GCA_905211615.1 uncultured Collinsella sp.
GGCCGCGCGGCAAGGAGATATATTGCCAGACCGGAGGGGCGCCGTGGGCGGGAATTCCACTCTTCACAAGTCCTACACAATACATCGCTTCCTATATAAGTCATAGAAAGGCTGGTGCAGAAATACTGCACGTATCAGATGATGACCCTTCGGTTAAGAGATATATAAAGATCGGTCACCTGTAAGTGTCTATCTACCCGCGCTTTTGCTATATAAACCAGCGCCTCAGATAAAAAGAGGGAGCGCCGCGCACAACGCGACACTCCCCTAGCGATTCAAGAGAATCTATTAGGCCTCGAGAGCCTTCTTGGCGATGGTAGCCAGCTCGTTGAAGGACTCGATGTCCTCGTAAGCCATCTGAGCCAGGACCTTGCGGTCGAGCTCGATGCCGGCAACCTTCAGGCCGTGCATGAACTGAGAGTAAGAGATGTCGTTCAGGCGAGCAGCAGCGTTGATACGAGTGATCCAGAGAGAACGGATCTCGCGCTTCTTGTTGCGGCGATCACGATACTGATACTGCAGGGAGTGCTGGACCTGCTCTTTAGCATGCTTGTAAGTACGCGAAGCGGCACCGTAGTAACCCTTCGCACGGTGCATAACGGTACGGCGCTTCTTCTTGGCGGCAACAGCGCGCTTAATACGTGCCATGTTCTATCAACTCCTAGACGGTAAAACGAAAAACGGGAACGCGAACTTAGGCGAGACGCGACTTGATGACCTTGCGGTCGGCAGCGGCGATCTCGGTCTCCTGACGGAAGCCACGCTTACGCTTGGTGGACTTCTTGCTCAGGATGTGGCTCTTGAAAGCCTTGGCGCGCATAAGCTTGCCGGTACCAGTCTTGCGGAAACGCTTCTTGGTGCCGCTGTGGGACTTCATCTTAGGCATGAAATACTCCTTAATCGGTTACAGAACACTAGTTACTTGGTATCGCTTGCCGCTTTATCCTCATCGAAGGCGCCCTTAATCGGGGCGAGCAGCATAAGCATGTTACGGCCTTCCATCTTAGGCTTGGACTCGACCGTAGCGTAAGGCTTGAGATCCTCGGCGAGACGCTCGAGAACGTTAAGGCCCTGCTCCGGGTGAGCCATCTCACGGCCGCGGAACATGATGGTGATCTTAACGCGTGCGCCCTTCTTGAGGAAACGCAGAACGTGGCCCTTCTTGGTCTCGTAGTCGCCAACGTCGATCTTGGGTCGGAACTTCATTTCCTTGACCTCGACCTTGGACTGATTCTTACGAGCAGCCTTGGCCTTCATGGCCTGCTGGTACTTGAACTTACCGTAGTCCATGACCTTGCAGACCGGCGGCTCCGCGTTGGGAGCGATCTCGACCAGGTCGAGACCCTGATCGTCGGCGACGCGCTGAGCATCGCGGATGGCGAACAGGCCGAGCTGAGAGCCATCGACGCCAATCAAACGGCACGAAGATGCAGTAATCTCGTCGTTGATGCGGGTGTCATCAGACTTAGCTATTTTCCCTACCTCCATTCATAAAAAAATAACCCGGCGCTTCTCAGCAACCAGGTCGTACACATAGACATCCTCGATTTGAGGAAGAGAATCTAAGTTGTATGACCAGTCAGCTGCTCATTGGCGCCAAAAGGTGGGAACCCTCGGGTTCCTCTTTAGGGCATTGCGGGGACAACGCCTTGCGAATAATAACACGTACAGCGCGTTATCACATTACGTACACGAAAAAGGGGCCTTGACCCCCTTGAACGCTCGCTTGCATGTATGGTGCCCGAGGCGAGACTCGAAGGGCCTTCGCTTCGCGAAGCCCCGGGCTTCGGGCGCGTGGCGCCCTCGCCACGCTCCGCTACAAACAGGCCACAGGCCTGTTTGCTTAACGCTTCGCGCGCTCACGCGAGTTCGGCACGAAAAAGGGGGCCGCAACCCCCCTGAACGCTCACTTGCATGTATGGTGCCCGAGGCGAGACTCGAACTCGCACGTTGTTGCCAACGGTGGATTTTGAGTCCACTGCGTCTGCCAATTCCGCCACTCGGGCACGCAATGCGTGAGTTAGTTTATCACAGCTTTCTACCGATTAGTCCGAAAATGGAACTTCGAGCATTTCGATGAGTTCGACCGTACGGAGCATCTCACGCTGACGGCATCCGCGACCGTCGACCGAAGCCTCACCCATCTGGTTATCGTAAGGGTCCTCGCGCATGCCGTCGAAAGAGGGGTCAAACTCTGCCTGGAATCGATTGTTGGCCACCATACGCCACGGGTCGAGATTGCCAAAGTAGTGACGACGACGCCACTCCTCCCCCATCCTGCGAGCAGAAGATCCAAATGACACGTCGGCGTTGAGCCAACCGGTCTGCGGCGTATAGAACTCTGCCCAGTCGTGCGACCCCACCGAATCGGGCGCAACGTACAGGCCGCTCTGCCAACGGGCAGGCACGCCCGCGATACGGCACATGGTGATAAACGCGAGCGCCATAACGCCGCAATCGCCGCGGAGCGAATGCGCGCAGTCATCGGCAATAGATCCCAAAAGCAAGTACGGCGGCTGATAGCGATAGTCGATATGCTGCGTCAGGTAATCATAGATAGCACGGGCGCGATCGAGCGGATCCTCGAGTCCGTCAACAACACCGGCCGTCAGCTGCTGCAGATACGGCGTAAATGCAATGTGCGGACGATCCTCGGAAATATCCTCGGGCAGAGGCGCGTCCATACGCGGATGAACCGGAAGTGTGCCACCGTAGACATCACAATAAGCAGCATCGATGTGATAACGATAGGTCACCGAGAATGAGCGTTCACTCGAAGAAGACCACGAGGCGGTACGCGCCGAAGCGTTCGCGGGAGCAACAGCACCCTCCGGCGTCATGTCGAGAATCTCGACCCGAGACTGCTGGTGGCAGGTGGCGGCAACGGGAAGCCAAGCGCGAACGGTCTCCCCCTCTAGAGCGCCGGGGACAGACACAGATGCTTTAAGCGTAATGACGCGAGCCAATCCATTTTGCAACTCCATCTCCTTGAGCATCTCGTTGCGCAGTGCAATTCCGTCCGTAGGATCGGGACGCATGCCGGGGACCTCTTTGGGATATACGCGAAGCGAATCGAGGAAGTTGTCGAGAACGAACAGCTCGCCGTCGATAAAGCGCCAGTCAATACGCTTACGGTCAATCAGATCGTTAAACTGCTCCTCGGTAAACTCAGGCCACTCCTCGCGAATCATCGCAATAGCTCGATCGCGCGACACCGAAAAATGAAGCGGCGTCTCAAGCATGCGATACCGCTCGGCACGGACGCAGGCAGCGAGCGAGGGATCGGGATTTTGGGCAAGTAGACGGTCGCAGGCCTCAATAGCCTGCGAAAGATACCCCGCGTCCTTTAAACGCAGAATCTCGGGTGGCAAGCCAACATCTAGAAAACGGAAGTCATCATTGCAAACATCAACAGAGCAACCAACAGGACCCTCGTCAATAACCTTCCCATCCGAAGGCAGTACATTAATAACAGCCATACCAAACTCCAAGTCATTAGAACTCTTGAAGTCCATTGTAGCGAGATAAAAAGAAAGCCCCAATAAAGGAACCCTCAACACCGATAAACGGTACCTATAAAAAATGAATTCAGCCCAGTAACCCTGTGGCGAGTTAACGAAGGAGGCCCCGTTCACCCGAAGCTTTTCCCGTCGCGCGACTTCTGGCGAAGCCAGTAGCCACCTTAGTTCAGACTCGTAACCCTGCGGCGTTAAACGAAGGAAGCCCCGTCCCCCGGAACTGTTTTCTTGGCGCGACTTCTGGCGAAGCCAGGTGAGCGCAAAGGAAACAGTGTAGGGGGACGGGGCTTCCGGCGGGAAGTTTAGCGACGCTTACGCCTTGTTGACGGAGCCAAACTCCTCCATGAGCTCCTTGGTGCGGGCAACGATGTTGTCGCGACCAGGCTTGAGGAGCTTGCGGGGGTCAAAGCCCTTGCCCTGCTGATCCTTGCCAGCCTCGATGTACTCGCGAACGCCCTTGGCGAAGACGAGCTGCAGGTCGGTGTTGACGTTGATCTTGGAGATACCCAGGGAGATGGCCTTCTTGATCTGATCCTCGGGGATGCCGGTGCCACCGTGCAGAACGAGGGGCAGGTCGCCGGTCTCGGCCTTGATCTCGCCCAGGCGCTCGAAGGAAAGGCCAGCCCAGTCGGCAGGGTACACGCCGTGGATGTTGCCGATACCGCAGGCGAGGAAGTCGACGCCCAGGTCAGCAATCTGCTTGCACTCAGCAGGATCAGCGAGCTCGCCGCTGGAGGTCACGCCGTCCTCGGTGCCGCCGATGCCGCCGACCTCGGCCTCGATGGACATGCCCTTGGAGTGGGCAAGCTCAACGAGCTCCTTGGTGCGGTCGAGGTTAAGCTGGAAGGTCTCCTCGTGAGAGCCGTCATACATGATGGACGTGAAGCCGGCCTCGATGCACTTGAAGCAGTCCTCGTAAGAACCGTGATCGAGGTGAAGGGCGACGGGAACGGTAACGCCCGTGGCCTCGACGGCAGCCTTGACCATGTCGGCGCAGACCTTGAAACCACCCATCCACTTAGCGGCACCAGCGGTGCACTGAAGGATCAGCGGAGACTTGGCCTCCTCGGCGGCCTGAAGAATAGCCAGGGTCCACTCGAGGTTGTTGGTGTTGAAGGCACCGAGACCGTACTTGCCGGCCTCGGCCTTCTTGAGCATGTCTGCTGCGTTGACGAGCATAAAAGAAACCTCCTGTAAGGTTGCTCCGATAACGCCTGAGATTTTACCACGACATACCCGAGCATAAACGTTCGTTTGTTCACGAATACCATCCGATTGGACAAATTTTGACCGTTTGCCCCACAGAATCGACCCACTGGGGAAAATAGCTTGACGATTGAGCGGTCTTCGTGGTTCGAAAGACGGCTTCGAGCCTACATCTGCATAAACGGGTTCTGCATAAGTTCGCGCGCCATCGTGGTCGAATCGCCATGGCCCGTCAAGCAAACGGTATCGGGCGGAAGCATCTTGGCAAGTTTGGAGAGCGAGCGCATAATCGCCGCCTCGTCACCGCCGGAAAGATCGGTACGACCGTGGCTGCCCGGGAAAAGCGTGTCGCCCACAAAGGCGATGTTTCCCTGCTCGGTCGCGGCGAACAGGACGATGCCGCCCGGCGTATGCCCCGGCGTCTCGATCACCTGCAGGCAGACGTCGCCCACCTCGATTGTATCGCCCTCGGCAAGCAAACGCGTCGGCTCACCCGGATCGGGCGTCTCGATACCCCACATGGCGCGCTGCTCCTCGATATTTGCGCGAGGTACCGTCACGTCCTTAGCGCACAACTCATATAGTGCGCTGTCGCCAACAACAGCTCGAACCCCGGCAACCCCGCCAACATGGTCGGCATGACCGTGCGTGCAGACAGACCCGAGTACGCGCACCTCGGGATGCGCGGTGCGGATATGCTCCACAAGACGCTCGCCCTCCCACGCCGGATCGACGATTAAGCACTCGTCATTCGAAATCACGGCGTAGCTGTTGGTCTGAATCGGACCGTTGACGAGCGCCTCAATCGAAGCCGTGCCTCGGGGTGTCAGGTCCAAAGTCATATCGTCCATGCGCATACCCTCCTTCTAAAATACGCTCGAGGCACCAAACGATGCCTCGAGCGTAACCAATATCTATGATGCTGAGAGGCTCTCGCACCTACACACGGCGCTTGAGTTGCGCTCCGCCCTCGCCGGGCATAAGACGGCGAGCGTCGTAGACCGAATCGACACTGCTGATGGAAGCCAGCAGCGGGTCCAGGCCGCTCGCATCCGAAATCTCGACCATAAAGCGCAGGGTCGCAATACCCTCGCGGTTGGTCGAGGTGGCGGCGGAAAGGATATTGCCGCCTGCATCGCCAATGGCAATGGTGACGTCCTTGAGCAGGCCCATGCGGTCCAGGCACTCGACCACGATCTCGACCTGGAAGAGAGTGTCGGCAGCACCATCCCACTCTACGTCAATCATGCGCTCGGGGTGCTCCATGAGGCCCTTGACGTTGGGGCAGTTGGCGCGATGCACTGAGACACCTCGGCCACGCGTGATGAAGCCGACGATATCGTCGCCCGTCACCGGATTGCAGCAATGCGCTAGACGAACTAGCAGGCCGCTGTTGCTCTCGCCCTTGACGATAATGCCGTTACTGGCGCTCTTGCCACGCTTTTGCGGCTTGCGGTTGGAGCCGCGGGCCGGCTGTTTCACGACCTCGGCGATAGCCTCGGCCTTGGTGAGCTGTTCCTCGGGCTTGGGGTCCAAGATTTGCTCGACCTTATTACCCACAGCGCGCGGGGCAACCTTGCCGGCGCCGACGGCGGCAAACAGGTCCTCGAGCTGCTTGAAGTTAAACTGCTCCGCCACGGCGTTGAGCGCACGCGTGGAGCGCGGCGTAGAAATGCCATAGCCACGCTTACGCAGGTCCTTGGCCAGGATATCGCGGCCGGCGGCAGCGTCGTCGTCCTTGGTCGCAGCGGCAAAATAGCGGCGGATCTTTGACTTGGCGGAAGGTGTCTTAACGATCTTGAGCCAATCACGCGACGGCTTGGAACTCTTGTTAGTCAGGATCTCGACACGGTCACCCGTCTTAATCTCGTGCGTGAGCGGAGCCACCGCACCGTTGATTTTGGCGCCGACGCAATGGTTTCCCACCTCGGTGTGAACGGCATAGGCAAAGTCGAGCGGCGTGGAACCGGCACGAAGCGCCATGACCTCGCCTTTGGGCGTGAAGACAAAGATCTCCTGATCGAAGAGGTCGACCTTCAGCGAATGCAGGTATTCCTTGGCGTCGGTGATCTCATCAGACGCAGCCCAATCGAGCGAATGTTTGAGCCAGTTAATCTGGTCGTCCAGACGCTGGGCATCATTGGTCTTAGACGCAGACGATCCGCCCGACTTCTTATAGAGCCAGTGGGCGGCAATACCGTACTCGGCCTGCTCATGCATCTCATAGGTTCGAATCTGAATCTCGAGCGGACGAGCCGTGGGGCCGATGACCGTCGTGTGGAGCGACTGGTAGTTATTGACCTTGGGCATGGCGATATAGTCTTTAAAGCGACCAGGCATGGGATGCCACAGCGTATGCACCGCACCGAGCGTGGAGTAGCAATCGCGCACCGAATGGGTAATAACACGCAGCGCCACCAGGTCGTAGATCTCGGAGAACTCCTTGCCCTTGCGCTTCATCTTTTGGTAGATGGACCAATAGTGCTTGGAACGGCCGTTGATCTGGAAGTCCTCCAGACCAATGCGGTTGAGTTCGTCAGTGAGCGTCTTGATGGTCTCGGCAAGGTAGCGCTCGCGGACCTCGCGCGACTCAGCCACCATGCGCGCGATGCGCTGGTAGGCATCGGGCTCCAGGTAGAAGAAGGACAGGTCCTCGAGCTCCCACTTAATAGAGCTCATGCCCAGGCGGTCGGCCAAGGGCGCGTACACGTCCATGGTCTCGCGAGCCTTAAACAGGCGACGATCCTCGCGCAGGGCCGCCAGCGTACGCATGTTGTGCAGACGGTCGGCAAGTTTAACGATGATGACACGAATGTCCTTGGACATGGCGAGGAACATCTTGCGCAGCGTGAGGGCCTGTTTCTCGTCCATGCTGTCGACTTCGATGTTGGTGAGCTTGGTCACGCCATCGACGAGCTCAGCAACGGTTTCGCCAAACAGGCCGGAAACATCGGCGAGCGAGGTCTCGGTGTCCTCGACGGTATCGTGCAGCAGCGCGGCACACACCACGTCGCAGTCCATCTTGAGGTCTGCCAGAATGATAGCCACCTCGACAGGATGGTTAATGTACATCTCACCCGAGCGCCGCTTTTGGTTGCAATGCTTCTCGGCAGCAAAGCAGTAGGCCTGCTCCACCTTGGAGAAGTCATCCTCATTCATATATTTGAGACACAGACGCTCCAGCTTGTCGTAGCTGTCCGCCATAATCTCGGGCGGCAGCTCATCGGCATGCTTATAGTGCTCCATCTCCGAAAACGGCTGGAGGGTGGAATCATGGGCGGTACGGGCTGCGGCATCCATCGAGGTCCCCTTCCCCTAGGCCCGCGGTACGATCGGGCGGTTAACTTTGGCTAGCATATCAGAAGCGCACGAATCGAGCGCCCAGCTCCGGAAAGCCGAGAACTCCATGCGCGAGCGCAAGCCCTCCAAATAGCGAATTGACCTGCTCAATTGCACGCGGCCGGGGTTTTCGGCCATCGCGATGCGACGGGTGTCGTCAAACCCCGAAACTCGACAGAAACCAAGCTCTTCGAAGATTCCCAGGCCGCTTTCCACCGAACGCTCGTCGACCGGCGTGCGAGCATCGATGGCAAGGCACATCTGCGCGATGTCGATATCGCTCGCGCTAAAGGAATCGTCCCCGGTCTTGCCGCGGTTGGAGCGCCACATGGTCTGCAGCGCGCGATAGAGCGTGACGAGCTCGTCGCGCTCGGGCGCATAGCAGTCGAGCAGGCGCTCGTTAATGCGGGCGTCGCGCGACGAATAGAGCAGATGGATCACGGCGGGCTGGCCATCGCGGCCGGCACGTCCGCTCATCTGGTTGAACTCGATGGCGCCAAACGGCATGTGGTAGAGCACAACATGGCGGATATCGGGCAGGTTGACGCCCTCGCCAAAGGCAGAGGTCGAAACAATGCAGCTGAGGCTTCCGTCTCGGAATGCTTCCTCCACGCGGCGGCGATCGGAGCGCGCAAGCCCCGCGTTATAGAACGCGATATGGGTTGCGCAATCGGGCACACGCTTGCGCAACGTCTTGGCGAGCGCCACGGACTGGTCGCGCGAATTGACGTAGATGACGGTCTTTTCCCTCGTCGCCACAATCGACACCAAACGGTTCTCGCGACTTGCAAGATCACGGTCGTCCTCGAGCTGCAGGTTCTCGCGCACCGTCTCGTCGACCACCGTGCGAGTGATCGGCAGCATGCGGGCAAGCTCGGCCACGACCGGAGCCGTCGCGGTGGCCGTCGCAGCCATAACGACCGGGTCGCCCAGGGCTTTGAGGATATCGGGCATGTCGAGATAGGCGCTGCGGTCACCGCCCTTGGCAAGACCGGCATGATGCGCCTCATCGATAACGACAAAGCCGATGCGGCCCGAACGCGCGAAGCGGTCACGGTGGATAGACAGGAACTCGGGCGTCGTGAGCACGATACCGGTGCGGCCCGAAGCTAGGCCGGCGAACACGTCATCGCGTGCGGCCTCCACGGTCTCGCCGGTCAGCACGCCAACGCCAATGCCAAGCGATGCCATCGTCGACGAGAGGTGATAGGCCTGGTCGGCAACAAGCGCACGCAGCGGATAGACAAAGATGCTCGCACGTCCGCGAAGCACCGCCTCACGCGCGGCATGCACATGGAAGATGAGCGACTTGCCGCGGCCCGTTCCCATAACCGCCAAGACACTCTGGTGATCGGCCAAGGCGTCGAGCGCCTCAACCTGCGCGCGGTGCGGCTGGTTCGATCCGATAAAGCTATGGATAAGCGAGCGCGTGAGCTCGGTATAGGAAAGCTGGGCGAGCGTCTCGCGCTTGCGCGACTCCAGGCGCAGGCCGGAATCCGCCGGCTGCACGCCACGACGAAGCTCGCATGCCGGATCGTCGACGCTGGGCAGCGTGGTATCGCGGACCAGAACATCCTTGACCATGAGCTTGGGCTTCACACGACCCTGCCAATGCTCGGCAACGGCCTCGAACACCAAGTCGACAGCGCTATCGCAGTTGATGAGCTTATCGATTTGCGGTACACGAAACATGATGGCCGGCACACTCGCGGCGCCATCCGTCGCCACGAAGCGCATATGCTCGCCGGTTTTACCCACCACGGCGCGATCACACATCGTCACGCCCTCGGCAGCCAGCAGCGGCACCTTATTACCCTGGCCAAACGGCTCAAGGCGGGAAATCTGCTCGATGGTCTCGATATTCAATTCGGAAAGGTCGACCGTGGCGGCAACCTCGTCGATGTCTTCAAAGTCCTCGGCGGGAATCTCCGATAGCACAGCGGAAAGGCGACGACGGAATTCATCGAGCTTGGATGCCTCGATGGTCACACCCACCGCACCGGCATGTCCGCCGCGACGAATCAGCAGGTCGGAACAGCGCTCGACGGCGTCAAACAGGTTAACTTTGCCCACCGAGCGACCAGAGCCACGCGCGATACCGTCCTCGATCGAGAACAGCAGCGCCGGCACGTGATAGCGGTTGGTCAGACGGCTTGCCACGATGCCCTTGACACCCTCGTGCCAGCCTTCGCCGCCCACGACGATCGCGCGTCCGCCGTCATAGGTCTCCTCGACCTTTGCCATGGCATCGCGCGTGAGCTCCGCCTCGATCTCACGGCGCTGGCGGTTGATTTCCTCGAGCTCAGCCGCCAGCGCGCTTGCTTCGATGGGATTGCGGGCAAGCAGCAGGTCGAGCGCCAGCTTTGGATCGGCCATGCGACCGGCAGCGTTTAAGCGGGGAATGAGCGAGAATGACAGGCCATCCGCCGTAATGCTCGAAAGGTCCGCCTTGGCGAGCGAGGCAAGCGCGATGTAGCCGGGACGGGCCGTCACGCGCATCTGCTGGATGCCCTCGGCGACCAGTGCGCGGTTCTCGGGCGTAAGCGGCATCATGTCGGATACGGTGCCCAGCGCCGCGACCTCTATCAGCGAACGCCAATACGACGGCTTGCCCAGGCGCTCACCCAGGACTTGCACCAGCTTGAGCGCCACACCAGCACCGGCAAGCTCGCGCGAGGGGCCCTCGTCCTCGAGCTTGGGGTCGGTCAGGGGCACACCCTGCGGCACCTGGTCGGAGGGCTCGTGATGGTCCGTGACCACCAAATCGATCCCCAGGCTCTCCAGATAGGAAACCTCTTCCTTGGCGGCAATGCCGTTATCAACGGTCACGATCAACTGGGGGCGAGCGAGCTCGTTAACGCGGTCGAGCGCCGCGCGAGAGAGACCGTAGCCCTCGTCAAAGCGATGCGGAATAAACGGCGTGACATCGGCGCCAAACGTGCGCAGTGCCTCGGTCAACAGGCAGGTCGACGTAATACCGTCAACGTCAAAATCGCCAAAGACCGCGATGTGCTCGTGGTTGCGAATAGCACGCTCGACGCGGTCGGCAACGACCGACATGCCCGGGATAATGAGTGGGTCGGCCCAGTCGCGATCGAGCGAAGGCGTCAAAAACAGCTGGCCTTCCTCAATGGATGCAATGCCGTGCGCAACCATAATGCGCGCCACCAGCCCGGGTATGCCCAGGCCAGCCGAAAGCTCCTTTTCGAGCTCGGGATTTTGCTGAGCGACCGCCCAGCGATGCGTCGTCTTAAGCGATGACATAGGCGCCCACCCCCGATAGGGGCAGGTCGCCGCGATACCTCTCACGGTTCATAGCGATGAGTCCTCTGTGTATGCCCGCTTCGGCAGGCAGATCTGTTGAACGGATTTATTATACCGTGCAGCGCGGACGCAAATCGCCGCAGCACGCCGCGGTTTCGGTAAACGATGCCGGTAATAGCCTCGAAATATTCGAGCGTTTCTGACGCACGGACGCATGCGAGCGTCTAGCATATCCATTCAAAACGGATTCACGAGCAAAGGGAGTCACAAGCGCATATGAAGCAATGGGTTGGACTGGGCAAATTTCTCGCGGGACATATGCAAGTCATCGTTCCGTTTTGCGTGGCGCTCGGCGTGCTCTTTCCTCAGCAGATCGGCGTTCTCAAGCCCATCGTTCCCACCTTGTTTGCCTTCATGACGTTTCAGGGTGCGCTCAGCAACACCTTCCACCAGGTAGCCGAGGTGTTCTGCCGTCCCCTGCACCTGGTCTTGGCGTTGCTCGTCTCGGCGGTGCTTATCCCTATCGCAGCCTATGCCATGGGATCGTTATTCTTTGGCTCCAATCCCAACCTTGTCTGCGGCATCGTGCTCGAGTACAGCGTACCCGTGGCAGTCACTGCCTTTATGTGGATTAGCATGTTCGGCGGCAACGGCCCGCTCGCGCTCACCATCATCCTGACGTCCTCGGTCATCTCACCTGTGACGATTCCTCTTACGCTCAAGCTCCTGCTGGGCGCCACCGTCTCGATCGACGTGCCAAGCATGATGCAAGACATGGCCTTTATGATCGCCATACCCGCCGTGCTCGGTATCGTCATTAACGAACTCACGCGCGGTTGGGGTCATGAGAAACTCTCCCCCGCGCTTTCGCCCGCCTGCAAGTTCATGATGATGGGCGTTATCGCGTCCAACTCCACCGCCATGAGCGAGTACGTGCTGCACATGAATGTTGAGCGCTTAGAAGTCGCCCTCTTTATTCTGGCGTTCGCCATCAGTGGCTTTATCATCGGCATCTTGGTCGCACGTGCCCTGCATCTGCCGTATAGCGAGACGACCACCATGTGCTTTACCTGCGGCATGCGCAATATCTCTTCGGGCGCCGTCATCGCCACACAGTATTTTCCCGGCGAGGTCGTGTTCCCCGTCATGTGCGGCACGCTGTTTCAGCAGGTGCTGGCCTCGATTATCGGGCATCTCTTTGAGCGCCTAACCGGCGAGGAGCGCGCCAAACAGCGCAAGCGGGTCAAGGCCGGCCGCGACGCGATGGCACGCTAGACTGTCCGCATTGCGCGGGCGTTAACCTTGCTATACGAGCGTTTCCAGATGCGCGCGTAGGCGCTCAGCATCGACATCGAGCGTTGTCTCGGCATTGACCTGGGCCAAACGATAGCCCACAAAGTAGGGCGAAACCACCCAACGTGGCAGCGCCTTGGCAATGGTCCGGCCGTCCATGTGGTAGAAGAACAAGTTGTACGACTCTGCGCGACCACCATGGTGCTCGTTCAGGATATAGCGCAGGGCCACCTGGATCGCATCGGCAAACAGGTCTGCTTCGACTTGGTCGCGGGCGTCGTCGCTGGCGGCGATTCCCTGTGGAGCCGAGATGTTGACCTCAAAGAACCCCATGATCGGCTCGGTTGAGATGTTGACCGAGATTCTCCCCCGCTGCCAAACATCGATGCCTTCAAAGTTTGCTGAGGTCAGCGCCGCATAGCCGTCCTCCTGTTCCAATCCCACAATCTGCATGTGTGGATGGACGAGGCTGCCGCCCGAAAGCGGGCCTTTATTCTTGTACATGAGCACACTGCGGTACTGTTGGGAATCGATCATCTGCTGCCAACAGCCCAGAGCAAACCGCATCACATGATGCAGCTCATCCGGTTCATAGGTCACCAGGTCGGCGTCGTGATTGGCCGACTCGATCAATACGGTCTGACGGGTGGCCCGCAAGGTCTTGAACTTATTCTCGAGCCAGATGCAGTCACCATCGCGCCGGATGATGTTGGCGAGCCCCTCCGTGTCGCAAAAGGGGCACGCGGTACCGGGACGGCGGTTGTCGTCGGGTTTGCCGCTCGCCCGCTGAACGTCAAATACCAGCGCCACGGGTTATACCTCCAGTGGCACGATCTTGGTGCCATGGAGCTCGGAGACGCCTAGCGCCGCCGCGACCGCGTCGCGATTTGCCGTAGTGATGCCGCCGCCGGGAAGGATGGTCAAACGATCGCCCGCATACTCGATTAAACGAGCCAGGTGATCGAAATTATCCTCGATCGACGTACCGGCCGCGCCGCCATGCGTGAGGATGCGCGTAACGCCGCAGTCGGCAAGTGTATCAATCGCATCGAGCTGAGACTCGGGCGAGAGCTGGTCAAACGCCATGTGGAAGGTGATGTCAAGGGACTCGCGCTTGCACTCCTCGGTCGCGCAGCCCGCAGCCATAACGAGGGCGCCGAGGGTGAGCTCGTCGAGCGCCCAGCCGCCGGCACAGGGCTTGCAGCAGCCAAAGACCAGGCCGTCAACGCCGGCGCTCACAGCAAGGCCCAGGTCCATCTCCATCATGCGCAGCTCGTCCTGGTTGTAATGAAAGTCGCCACCACGCGGACGAATCATGCACATCACTCGCGCGTCATGCTCGTGAGCGTAGCTGACCGTAGCGCTGATAACGCCGGCGGAAGGCGTGGTGCCACCGACGGCGAGGTTGTCACACAGCTCAATGCGCCCCGCACCGGCCTCGATGGCCGCCGGCACTCGCTCAAAGTTCTCGGCACAAAACTCGTACAACATAGATAGGCCCCCAAAGACAGCAGATGTTTTCCGACGGGCATTGTCACACATCCCCATGAAGTTGCGGTGGAATAGGGGCTGTTTTGGCGTCTAGAGCCCCCATTTAGTCCCTATTTCACCGCAACTTAAAGGGGTGCCGACCGAAATGGTCAGCACCCCTTTTTGCTGTATAGAAGTAGTCGTTGGGGACGTTCTTAAACGACTAGTCGTTTAAGAACGTCCATTACAGTCGAAATTGTCAGCCCGGGACCGTCTCGGGCTACGATTGAGGCGCGCCCAGAACGGGCCGCCGACCGGGCGCCC
>CAJMBB010000046.1 GCA_905211615.1 uncultured Collinsella sp.
CGAAGGTGGTGTGGCGGCAGTGGTCGGACCAATAGGTGTCGATCACGCGGATCTCGGTGATGGTGGGGTCGCGGTCCTCATCGCGGAAGTACTGCTGGCAGAAGGCGATGTCCGCCTCGTCCATGGCAAGGCCGCGCTCGGAAATAAAGGCGGCAAGGCCGGTCTCGTCGAGCTCGCGGAAACCGTCGAGCACCTCGACGGGCTGGGGCTCGGGGGTCTCAATGTGCAGCGTCTCGGGCAGGTCGAGCGAGGCGATGCGCGCCTCGACGGGGTTCACCACGTAGTGCTTGATGGCATCGATGGCGGCCTCGTCCAGAGCGCCCGAGATCATATAGACCTTGGCGGAGCGCACGGCGGGGCGCTCGCCCTGGCTGATGAGCTGCACGCACTCGCTGGCGGAGTCGGCGCGCTGGTCAAACTGGCCAGGCAGGAATTCGACGGCAAAGACGGCGCCATCGCTTGCGGGGAGCTCGTCGTAGGTCACATCGACCTGGGGCTCGCTAAAGACGGTCGGCACGCAGGAGCGGAAAAGCTCCTCGTCGATGCCCTCGACGTCGTAGCGGTTGATAATCCTCAGGGCCTCGATGCCCTTGATGCCGAGAATTTCGGTCAGCTCGCCCTTGAGCTGCTGAGCCTCGACGTCGAACCCGGGTTTCTTCTCCACGTAGATACGAGAGACCATTGGTTCCTGCCTTCCTGATCGGTTGGGCGTACGGTACGGTATGCGGCAGCGGTCGGTTTACGGGGCAAGCCTCGCGGTCGCCTTGAGCCACATGTTTGTAAACCTCACTATGATACGACAGCTCGCGGCGCGTTGAGGACGGCGAGGGTGCTACAGTGGGGCTCAAACAAGAGAAAGGCATCACATGGCATTCGTTTCGCTCGCCATCATCGCACTCGTGGCCTTTGCGAGTCCTTTTATCGCCTCGGCGATTCCCGGAAAACCCGTTCCCGAGACAGTCTTTTTGCTCGTGCTCGGCGCGGTGCTGGGACCCCATATGCTCGGCGTCATCCATGTAGATGCCGAGGTCTCGCTTGTGTCCGAGCTCGGCCTGGCCTTTTTGTTCCTGCTTGCCGGCTTTGAGATCGACCCCAAGAGCATCACGGGCGTCGAGGGGCGCTACGGCTTGGCGACGTGGGTCGTCACGTTTGGTATCGCCTGGCTTGCCGTGCGCTTTACCCCGTGGTTCTCGGTCAGCCATTTCGACGGTATCGCCGTGACGCTTGCCCTCACTTCTACGGCGCTCGGCACGCTCGTGCCCATCATGCGCGAGCGCTCGCTCACTGGCACGCGTGTGGGCGACTCGATTCTCGCGTATGGTACCTGGGGCGAGCTCGGCCCTGTGCTCGCCATGTCGGTGCTGCTGTCTGCCCGCACTGGCATCCAAACGCTCGTAATCCTTGGCTTGTTTGCGGTGGTTTGCGTGTTGCTGGCCGTGGTCCCGAGCCGCTCCAAGCGCGTCGGCAGCCGCTTCTTTGCGTTTGTCGAGGAGCGCGCCGATACCACGTCGCAGACCTTCGTGCGCCTGACGGTGCTCATCCTGGTCACGCTCGTGGCGTTCTCAGCTGTCTTTGATCTCGACATCGTGTTGGGTTCTTTTGCCGCCGGCTTTGTCCTGCGCTATATCATCCCCGAGGGCAACCATACGCTCGAGACCAAGCTCGACGGCCTGGCCTACGGTTTTTTGATTCCGGTGTTCTTTACCGTATCGGGCGCAAAGATCGATCTGACGGCCGTGGCGTCGCGCCCGGGTCTGCTCGTGGGCTTTATCGTGGCGTTGTTGATTATTCGCGCCGTGCCCATTCTTATTTCTATGAGCATTTGCCCTGCGACGCGCGATGTGTCGGCGTATGGTCGCATTACCGTGGCCCTGTACTGCACCACGGCGCTGCCGATCATCGTTGCCGTGACGAGCGTTGCCGTCAACGCGGGCGCGCTGTCGCAAGACATCGCGTCGGTTATGGTTGCCGCCGGCGCCATCACGGTGTTCTTGATGCCATTGCTCGCGCAGCTCTTCTACCGCGTGGTGGATGCCGCGCCGGTCGCCGCCGTGGCAGAAGTTGCCGAGCATCCATCCGATGCGCTCGACATCCTGCGCGCCCACCACGACTTAGCGAGCTTGCTCGCGCGCGAGCATGAGCTGCTGACTTCGCATGGTCACGGACGCACGCTCGACGGCATGCCTACGCTTGATTCTATTGCCGACCGTCTTTCGGCCGAGGCGGCAAGCGGGCACATCGATGCCCGTATTGTTGGCGCTGCCCATTTGCTGGCCGAGAAGACCTATGGCGACGAGATCGACCCCGGCAAGCTCACTCCGCGTGAGCGCCGCCGCCTGGAGCGCGCCAAGCTCGCCGTGCGCGAATACCGCCGCCGCATGCTGGAGCTCTATGCAAGAGAAGAAGCCGAGGACGACGACGGCAAGTAACGAGATGCTTCCCTAGGGGAAAACGCGTCCCACTTTAAAGACCCAAAACGGGATGCAGTTTCCGCATCGGCCCCCATCGGGAAACCACATCTCAGAATGGACGCTCGGAGCGGGATGCAGTTTCCGCTTTGGACCCCTGCCGGAAAGCGCATCCCAGAACCGGCGTTCAAAACGGGGCACACTTTCCGAAACATGGCTATGAGGGAAGCTGCGTCCCGGTCTGAGCCGGAATTCTGGGACACGGCTTCCACTTCAAACAGAAGAAGGCGCGCTACCTGCGGTTGATGCAGGCAGCGCGCTTTTTGCGTTGGGCTCAGTTGAGGTGTGAAGCCGTAGCTTGCGACCTTTAGGAGCGGGCGGCTCCGTCGACGGGGAGCACGGCGCCCGTGACGTAGGAGGACATATCGCTCGCCAGGAAAACAAAGGCGTTGGCAACATCCTCGGGCTCGCCCATGCGACCCAGCGGAATGGTGGCGATGATGGGCTTGATGACCTCTTCGGGCAGGTTGGCGACCATATCGGTTTTGGTTACACCGGGTGCTACGGCATTGACGCGAATGCCCATGGGGGCGAGCTCGCGCGAGAGCGACTGGACCATGCCGTTGACGGCGAACTTGGACGTGGGATAGCCAACGCCGGAGGGCTGACCGTACTTGGCGACCATTGAACTCGTGGTGGTGATGGTGCCGCCATGGCCGGCCTCGGTCATGATCTTGGCGGCAGCCTGGTGGCCGTTAAAGACGGCGACGACGTTGAGGTCCATAACTTTGGCGAAATCCTCGGCCGTGTAGTCCAAGAGGGGTGAACGCTGGGAGATACCGGCATTGTTGACGACCGTGTCCAAGCCGCCCATGTCGGCTGCAGCCTGGGTAAAGGCCTCAGTTACGGCTTCGAGTGAGGTGAGGTCGCAGGAGCGGCCCCAGATCTTGGCGTCGGGATAGGCGGCTGTCAGCTTCTCAACGGCCGCATCGGCGGTCTCTTGACGCGAGCCAAAGACGGTGACGGCGGCACCCTCCTCGATAAAACGGCAGGCGATGGCATAGCCGATGCCGCGCGTGCCTCCGGTGATGATTGCTTTCTTGCCCTCGAGCAACATGGTGCCTCCATTCTTCGGGGGTGGACGTACGCAGCACAGGATAGCGGCGGACAAAAACAAACATGCCTGCTTATCGGTGAGCGGTATCCCTGGTTGACACCGAACGGTCAAGTTGTTCAAACGCTGGCCGCGTCAATGCGCTCCGAGCGCGCAAGCAAAAGGGGCTCCCGTCCAAGACCGGACGGGAGCCCCTCAAATATATGTCGTATGGCGAGAACCGAACTAGTTGGCCATGACGCCTTCGGTCCAGGCCCCAACGTCCTCGATGCGCAGGACGTTGGCGACCTCGGCCACGCAGTCGACGCTGGCAAGCTCAGCGGCGGCAGCCTGGACGTCCTTCTCGAGCGCGCGGTGCGTCAGGAAGATGACCGAGCAGGCATCGCTGACGCCCGACTTGCCGTCCTCGACCTGGTTGATGAGCGAGATCGAGATGTTGTGCTTGGCAAAGATGTCGACCGTCTCGGACAGGGCACCCACGCGGTCGGCGACCTTCAGGCGCACATAGTACTTGGTCTGGAGCTCGTCCATGGGCTTAAAGGCGAGGTTGTGGCCATAGGGCTCAATCTCGGGCAGCGGAGCCACGCCGCGGCTTATCTGCTCGGAGAGCGACAGGATATCGCCCACGACGGCGCTCGCGGTGGGGAAGGAGCCTGCGCCGGCACCGTAGAACATGGTCTCGCCCACGGCGTCGCCTACCACGTAGACAGCGTTCATGGCGCCGTTGACCTTGGCAAGCATGTGGTCGGCGGGGATCAGCGTGGGATGCACGCGGACGTCGACGCCGGCGTCGGTGTTGCGGGCGATGCCGAGCAGCTTAATGGTGTAGCCGAGCTCGCGGGCCTGGGCGATGTCCTCGGCACCGATGGTGCGGATACCCTGCTGATACACATCATCGGTGGTAACGCGGGTGCCAAAGCCGATGGAGGCGAGGATGGCCGTCTTGCTGGCGGCGTCGAAGCCGTCGACGTCGGCGGACGGGTCGGCCTCGGCATAGCCCTTGGCCTGCGCGTCGGCAAGCACGTCGGCGTAATCGGCGCCCTCGGCGTCCATGCGCGACAGGATGTAGTTGGTGGTGCCGTTGAGAATGCCGGCGATGGTCAGGATCTTGTTGCCCACCAGGTCGTGCTCAAGCGTGCTCACGATGGGGATGCCGCCGCCGCAGCTGGCCTCGCACTTAATCTGCACGCCGCACGCGCGCGCCTTCTCGGCAAGCGTCTCGACGTGACGGCCCAGCAGGGCCTTGTTGGCAGAGACGACGTGCTTGCCGTGCTCAAAGGCAGTGGTGAAGATCTCGGTCGCGGGGTGCTCGCCGCCGATCAGCTCAACGATGATGTCGACGGCGGGGTCGGTGACGACGTCGTGCCAGTCACTCGTAAAGGCCTCGCGCTCAATACCGGCTGCTTCGGCCTGCTCCCAGGCAAGCGCGCAGGCGCGGGTCAGCTTAAGGTCGATGCCGTAGGCGGCCAGGTACTCATCGTGGTGGCTCTTAATCAGACGGGCCACGCCGCCGCCGACGGTTCCCAGACCGATCAGCCCGACGTTCACGGTGCGCAGGGGTTCGCTCATAGATAGCTCCTTCGTGCATCTTATGGATGGATTAACCGCTTAGAGGTTGAGTGCATTCTAGCGTGAACCGAGGGCGCGTGCTCGCCAGGCAACAGGAGTCGCACAAAACGGCACCCCCGAAACGCTGCGGAAATATTGGAAACATGCTCGCTACAAATGAACTTCCGTAACAAACTGTCAACGTTTGCGCCATAAGGTTTGCCCCGTACCGCAAGACGGCCGCACCGCGGCCAGCGAAAAGGGGGACACCATGTTCAACATCAACAGCACGCTCAGCCGTAGGAACTTTCTCGCCGGCGCCGCGGCGCTCGGCAGCACCGCCGTGCTCGCTGGTTGTTCGTCGGGTGGCTCGGACGGCGGCTCCGCCGATGACGGCAAGACCTTCAAGATTGGTGTCATCGGCCCTCTGACTGGCGCCGCGGCAACCTATGGCGTTTCGGCCGAGAAGGGTGCCAAGCTCGCCGCCAAGGATTTCTCGACCAAGGACCTCAAGCTCTCGCTTAAGTCCGAGGATGACGTCGCCGACGGCGAGAAGGCCATCAACGCCTTCAATACCTTGTGCGACTGGGGCATGCAGGCGCTCGTCGGCCCCGTCACCACCGGTGCTGCCGTCGCCGTCTCGGGCGAGATCGCCGACGATATGCTCATGGTCACGCCTTCGGCCTCGTCGCTCGACGTTACCAAGGATAAGACCACGGTTTTCCAGGTTTGCTTCACCGATCCCACCATGGGCGCCAGCGCCGCGAAGTTCTTGGCCGAGAAGTACGCGGATGCCAAGATCGCCCTGTTCTACAACTCCGGCGATACGTATAGCTCGGGCGTTGCCGACGCTTTTGCCGAGCAGGCCAAGGCGTCCAAGCTCGACATCGTCGATACCGAGACCTTTAAGGACGACTCTTCCACGAGCTTTACCAACCAGCTCACCAAGGCCAAGGAGGCCGGCGCCACGCTCATCTTTGCGCCGATCTACTACACGCCGGCGTCCGTTTTGCTCAAGAACGCCAAGGACATGGGCTACGACATGACCCTCATGGGTACCGACGGCATGGACGGCCTGCTCTCTGTGGAAGGTTTCGATACCTCTCTTGCCGAGGGCGTACTGCTCATGACCCCGTTTTCGGCTGACGATGAGAAGAATGCCGACTTCGTCAAGGCCTATAAGGATGCCTACGACGAGACGCCCAACCAGTTTGCCGCCGACGCTTACGATTGCGTCCACGCCATCGCCGAGGCTATCGATAGGGCGGGGATTGACATTTCGGCCGACGGTGCCGACATTGCCGGCGACCTTGCCAAGGCCATGCGCAAGATCAAGATCGAGGGCCTGACGGGCGAGCTGACGTGGAACGACGAAGGCCAAGTCGAGAAGCCCGCTACGGCCTATGTGATTCAGGACGGCAAGTACATCGCCGCCTAAGAGTGTATAAAACACGACAGGTGAAGCCGTTGAATTCAGGGCAAGGACGCTTGTAATAGAATCGAAACATTACTTTCACACAATAAAGTGGCATTACTGCATAAAGTAATAGAAATACGCAGAAAAATGGATAAATGAACAAATCCAAAGAAAAGTTGAAATAATCGCCACTTTTCTCAACTAAAGCGTCTACTATTTTGCGAACGCCGAACACGGCGAAGGATGGCCTGTCGGGTTACCGAAACCCGACGAGATTTGAGAGGAGAGCCGCATGTCGAGCCTCACCGGTAAGCCATTGAACCCTGTTATGAATCGCAGGAGCGTTATCGCGAGCGCAGCAGGTCTGGGGGCGATGTCCATTCTAGCTGGTTGCTCCTCCAACGGCGGCGACAGCGGTTCCGCTTCGAGCGACGCTTCGTTTAAGATCGGCACCATCGGCCCGCTGACCGGTGCCAACGCGTCCTACGGCAAGTCCGTTACCCAGGGTGTCGAGCTTGGCTGCAAGGATTTCTCGACCAAGGATCTGCCGCTTGCCAGCAAGGCCGAGGATGACCAGGCCGATGGCGAGAAGGCCGTCAACGCCTTCAACACCCTGCTCGACTGGGGCATGCAGGCCCTCGTCGGTCCGACCACCACGGGTGCGTCGGTTGCCGTTGCCGCAGAGTGTGGTAACGACCCCAAGACGTTCATGATCACCCCGTCCGCGTCCTCCGAGGACGTCACCGACGGCAAGGATTGCGTCTTCCAGGTTTGCTTCACCGACCCCAACCAGGGTGTCAACGCTGCCAAGTTCCTGGCCCAGAAGTATCCGGACGAGAAGTTCGTGCTGTTCTATAACTCCGGCGACGCCTATTCTTCGGGCATCGCAGATTCCTTTAAGGCCCAGGCCGCTGAGTCCAAGCTCGAGATTGTCGACGAGGAAACCTTTAAGGACGACTCCGCCACGAGCTTTACCAACCAGCTGACCAAGGCCAAGCAGGCCGGCGCCACCATGATCTTTGCGCCGATCTACTACACGCCGGCGTCCGTCCTGCTCAAGAACGCCAAGGACATGGGCTACGACGTCAAGATGATGGGCTGCGACGGCATGGACGGCATCCTGGGCGTTGAGGGCTTCGATACCTCTCTTGCCGAGGGTCTGCTGCTCATGACCCCGTTCTCCGCCGACGACGAGAAGAACGCCGACTTCGTCAACGCCTACAAGGATAAGTACGGCGATACCCCCGACCAGTTTGCCGCCGACGCCTACGACGGCGTGCACGCGGTGGCCGAGGCCGTCAAGGAGGCCGGTCTTGGTGTCGACGCCGATCCGACCGAGGTCGCCGAGAAGCTGCCCAAGGCTATGCTCAAGATTACCGTTGACGGTCTGACCGGCAAGCTCACCTGGAACGATAAGGGTCAGGTCCAGAAGGAGCCCACGGCGTACGTCATCACCGACGGTAAGTACGTACAGGCCTAATAGACCGCCTTACATAGAGCGGTTTTGATCCCAAGCAGGGGAGGTTTTGGCCTTCCCTGCTTGCTTGGTATCTAGGGACGATGTAACGTCCCTGTTTCATACATCAACTGGAAACCTATTCGAAAGGGGGATGTGGAACATGACGGTCTTTATCCAATACCTGGTCAACGGCCTGTCCATGGGTAGCGTCTACGCCATCATCGCGTTGGGCTACACCATGGTCTACGGTATCGCCAAGATGCTGAACTTCGCTCACGGCGACGTCATCATGGTCGGTGCCTATGTCTCGTTCTGCGCCACGTCGTATCTCGGCCTCCCGGGCTGGGCATCTGTAGTTCTCTCTTGTGTGGTCTGCACGGTTCTCGGTGTTCTCATTGAGGGTCTGGCCTATAAGCCGCTGCGCCAAGCAGGCCCGCTGGCCGTTCTGATCACGGCCATCGGCGTGTCTTACTTCCTGCAGAATGCCGCGCAGCTTCTGTGGGGCGCCACGCCCAAGAACTTTACTTCGCTCGTCACCTTCCAGGTGCCGGAGTTCTTGGCCAAGTTCAACGTAAGCGCCGTCTCGCTCGTCACCATCGTCGCCTGCCTGGTTATCATGGCCGGCCTGATGTTCTTTACAGGTAAGACCAAGATGGGCAAAGCCATGCGCGCCGTGTCCGAGGACAAAGCTGCCGCTCAGCTGATGGGCATCAACGTCAACCGCACCATCTCGATGACGTTTGCCATCGGCTCTGCCCTTGCCGCCATCGCCGGCGTGCTGCTGTGCTCCTACTCGCCGGTCCTGCAGCCCACGACGGGTGCTATGCCTGGCATCAAGGCCTTCGACGCCGCCGTCTTCGGCGGCATCGGCTCCATCCCCGGTGCCTTTGTCGGTGGCATTCTCATCGGCATCATCGAGGCAATGGCGCAGGCCTACATTTCCACGAGCCTTGCCAACTCCATCGTCTTTGGTGTTCTGATCATCGTCCTGCTCGTCAAGCCTGCCGGCCTCTTGGGCAAGTACGTCCCCGAGAAGGTGTAGGTGAGCGTTATGAAGTTTCTTAAAGACAAGCAGACGCGTCACGACTTTGTTACGTACGCCATGTGCCTTGTGGCGTTCGCCATCGTGTTCTTTATGCAGTCTAACCACATGATTCCGCGCATGATCGCCGGTCAGCTGGTTCCCATTACGGCCTACATCGTCATGGCCATCTCCCTCAACCTCGTCGTCGGCATCGCGGGCGACTTGTCGCTGGGCCACGCGGGCTTTATGAGCGTCGGCGCCTACACGGGCATCGTCACCGCGGTCGCGCTGGAGAGCGCCGTCCCGTCCGATCCGATGCGCCTGATCATCAGCATCGTGGTCGGCGCCATCGCTGCCGCCATCTTGGGCTTCTTGATCGGTATCCCGGTACTGCGCCTGAGCGGCGACTATCTGGCCATCGTGACCTTGGCCTTTGGCGAGATCATCAAAGAGATCGTCACCTGCCTCATTGTGGGCGTCGACTCCCGCGGCCTGCATGTGATCTTTAACATCACGGGTAACTCCACGATCGACGACCTGCACCTGCTCGAGGACGGCACCGCCATCATCAAGGGCGCGCAGGGCGCATCGGGCGTGTCGACCTATTCGACCTTCCTTGCCGGCGCCATCCTGGTCATGGTCGCGCTCGTGATTGTACTCAACCTGGTTCGCAGCCGTACCGGCCGTGCCATCATGGCCGTGCGCGACAACAAGATCGCTGCCGAGTCCGTGGGCATCTCCGTCACCCAGTACCGCATGATCGCCTTCGTGGTTTCCGCTGCCCTCGCCGGTGCTGCCGGAGCCCTCTTCGGCGGTAACTTCTCACAGCTTTCCGCTACCAAGTTCGACTTCAATACGTCCATCCTCATCCTGGTGTTCGTGGTCCTGGGCGGTCTGGGCAATATGCGCGGCTCCGTCATCGCGGCGGCGTTGCTCACGGTGCTTCCCGAGCTGCTCCGTCAGTTCTCGGACTACCGCATGCTCGTCTACGCCATCGTGCTGATCCTGGTTATGATCTTTACCAACAACCCGCAGCTCAAGGCATTCTTCGGTCGCGTTAAGGACCGATTTGCTCCCAAGAAGGAGGTGGCAGCCGATGCCCAGTAAGTTTGAGTTCAATAAGGGCAAGATGGTCCCGTATCCTTCTGGCGCCATCGTTCCCGACCGCGACCTGGGCGAGCGTCCGGCGCTCGAGTGCATCCACCTGGGTATTGAATTCGGCGGCCTTAAGGCAGTCGACGACTTTAGCCTGACCATCGGCAAGACTGAGATTGCCGGTCTCATCGGCCCCAACGGTGCCGGCAAGACCACGGTCTTCAACCTGCTCACCAAGGTGTACCAGCCCACGCACGGCACCATCCTGCTCGATGGCGAAGACACCTCGGGCAAGTCGGTCTATCAGGTCAACCGCATGGGTATTGCCCGTACCTTCCAGAACATTCGCTTGTTCAACACCATGACGGTGGAGGACAACGTTAAGGTCGGTCTGCACAACCAGGAGCGCTACTCCGGTTTTGAGGGCGTGCTACGCCTGCCGACGTATTGGAAGCACGAGAAGGCCGCCCACGAGCGCGCCATGGAGCTGCTGTCCATCTTTGATATGGAGCACTTGGCAAACGAGCAGGCCGGCTCGCTGCCTTACGGCGCCCAGCGTCGTCTGGAAATCGTCCGCGCGCTTGCCACCAACCCCAAACTGCTGCTGCTCGACGAGCCTGCCGCCGGCATGAACCCGTCCGAGACCGCGGAACTCATGGAGAACATCGTTAAGATTCGCGACACCTTTGGTATCGCCATCATGCTCATCGAGCACGACATGTCGCTCGTCATGAACATTTGCGAAGGCATCTGCGTGCTTAACTTTGGCAAGGTTATCGCCAAGGGCACGGCAGAGGAAATCCAGAACAACGACGCCGTTATCGAGGCGTATCTGGGTAAGCAGGATAAGGGGGAGAACTAAATGGCAGAGCCGATGCTTTCCGTCTACAACATCAACGTCTGGTACGGTGCCATCCACGCCATCAAGGACATCTCCTTTAACGTTAACGAGGGCGAGATCGTGGCCTTGATCGGTGCCAACGGCGCCGGTAAGTCCACGACGCTTAAAACCGTCTCGGGCCTGCTGCGTTCCAAGACCGGTTCCATCAAGTTTATGGGCGAGGACATTACCCATACGCCTGCCGACAAGCTGGTGGGCAAGGGCCTGGCTCAGGTCCCCGAGGGCCGTCGCGCCTTTTTGCAGATGACGGTCGAGGAGAACCTGGAGATGGGCGCCTACACGCAGCCCAAGTCCACGGTTGCTCCGGGCCTGGAGCGCGTCTACGAGCAGTTCCCGCGCTTGAAGGAACGCCGTCGCCAGGTCGCCGGCACCCTTTCGGGCGGCGAGCAGCAGATGCTCGTTATGGGCCGCGCCCTTATGAGCAACCCCAAACTGCTCATGCTCGACGAGCCTTCCATGGGCCTGGCGCCGATTCTGATTGAGCAGATCTTCCAGATTGTCGAGGACCTGCACAAGGCCGGCACCACGGTCCTTCTGGTTGAGCAGAACGCGCAGATGGCGCTTTCGATCGCCACGCGCGGCTACGTGCTCGAGACCGGCAAGATTACCATGACCGGTACCGGCCAAGAGCTCCTGCACGACGATAACGTGCGAAAAGCTTACCTCGGAGGCTAGGAGGTTCCGCCGTTCTACCGAACGGCGGACCAGTCGACGCTGCGCGGGCACCAGAGCGACAACTTGTCATTCAAAGAGGGCGGCATGACCAGAAGGTCTATGCCGCCCTCTTTTCATGCCAATTTGTTCGCCCTGGCGCACGCCCGCTGTCCGTCCTCTTACTGCGACGGTACCATGGTCCAAGGTGATCGATGGGCGGGCCGCTGTTCCTGGCGCTGTGCGCACGGAATGGGCTACTTGCTAACCCAGTGGCTAACGTCCCTCCTCAGCTTTCGATCGCGGCTGTCGCGTCGTTGGTGTGCCGCGCGCGTCACGGCGCGGCGGGCATCCTCCTTCATGGCGTGCTCCTGAGCGAGGTTCCTGACAATGCAAAACGGGCATTCGCGAGTCGGATCCTCGTGCCGACGGTCTATCATCGAGACGGGCCGTCGGCGACGAGCCAGTCATCAAAAACTCTCATTATTCGCCCCTTGGACGCGAGGACTGCGCTGCCTTGTTGCCCCATGCTCTCTTCTCGGAAGGATGGTGACCCGATGGGCTGGATAGAGGGCCTCAACGACGCGATGGACTACATAGAGGCGAACCTCGAGGGGGACCTCGACCTCGCCCATGCGGCGCGGCTCGCCGCCTGCACCGAGGGACAGTTCCGGAGGATGTTCTCCTATATCGCCGGCATCGGTCTCGGGGAGTACGTGCGCCGGCGCCGCATCTCCCGCGCCGCGCTCGACCTGTCCCGCGGGGAGCGGGTCGTCGACGTCGCGGTCCGGTACGGCTACTGCTCCCCGACCGCGTTCAACCGAGCGTTCAGGGACGCCCTCGGGATCTCGCCCAGCGAGGCGAAGCGCCCGGGCGCCCCGCTCTCGGTCTTTCCGAGGCTCTCGTTCTCCCTCACCGTCACGGGCGCCGAGCCCCTGCCGTGGAGGATCGTCCCATGGGGCGGGATGCGCCTCGTCGGGGTGTCGCTTCCGTGCGGGCCGTCCGAGGCGGGCCTCCTCGCCCAGATGGGGGAGGAGGGGAGAGAGGAG
Source organism: uncultured Collinsella sp. (assembly GCA_905211615.1). GTDB lineage: Bacteria > Actinomycetota > Coriobacteriia > Coriobacteriales > Coriobacteriaceae > Collinsella. Next base: position 12,667 of record CAJMBB010000046.1, read on the forward strand.
CTCGGGAGGTTCTGGGGTGGCGCCTCGCGCTCCGGGAGCATCGAGGCCCTGCTCGCCCTCGCCGATGGCTCGGGACCCGAGGGGGTTCTCGGGGTCAACGTGTCCGAGGGCGGGGAGTCGAGCTACCGGATAGCGGTGGCGTCCTCGGGGGAGGCCCCCGGCTGGGCGGACGAGATTTACGTCCCCGCCGGCACGTGGGCCGTGTTCGGCTGCACCGGGCCGTGCGACGTCGCGACCGCCGAGCACTACCGCAGAATCTTCTCCGAGTGGCTCCCGTCCTCGGGCTACGAGCTCGCCGGCGACGTCAGCCTCGAGGTGTACCCGCATGGCGACTTCGCGTCGAGAGGGTATCGCAGCGAGATCTGGATGCCCGTGGCGAGGAGGCCCAGGGGGTGACCCGTCCTTCCTTTTGTCTGACGCGGGGGATGCCCCGCGGTGCCCGCGCGGGCGGGCGCTGAGTAGAGAGGAAGAAACATGCAGGAAAAACCGATGTCCATCCCCGCGACGGGGGCGGTCGGTAAGTCGACCGTGGCGGGCCTCATGCTCGCCTTGTTCGTCGCGGCGCTCGACTCGACCGTGGTGGCCACTGCCATGCCCACCGTCGCCGCGGCGCTCGGAGGGGAGGCCCACTATGCCTGGCCGATGACCGCCTACCTCGTGGCGAGCACCGTATCCACCCTCCTGTGCGGAGGGCTGGCGTTTTCGTTCGGCCTCTGGAGGGTGTACGTGGCGGGGCTCGCGCTCTTCGCCGCATCGTCCGTCCTGTGCGCCCTCGCACCGACGATAGAGGCGCTGGCGGCGTTCCGCCTGCTTCAGGGCGTGGGCGGCGGCGTTCTCGAGGCGGGTGTGTTCATTGCCGCGGCGATGATGCTCGCCCCGAGGGACAGGGGACCGTACCTCGGGGCGGCTTCGGCCATGTACGGGATTGCGAGCGTCGTAGGGCCCGTCATCGGCGGGGCCGTCGCCCAGGGGTTATCCTGGCACGTCATCTTCGTCGTCAACCTCCCCATCTCGATCGTCGCCCTGTTCCTGTCGGGGCGCTGCCTGCCCGGCAGGGCTCCCGGGGCCCCTGTAGTTGGCTTCGACGTCTCGGGGAGCGTCGCCGCCTCGCTGTGCGTTCTGAGCCTCGTCCTCGCCTTCAGCTTGGCGGGCAGCGTCTTTCCCATGGCCTCGCCGCAGTTCGTCGCCCTCGTCGTGCTGTCCGTTGCCTGCGCCGCGCTCCTTTCCCGCGTGGAGAGGGGCAAGGCCGCCCCGACCGTCCCCATGGGGCTGTTTCGCCGCGGGCAGGTCGTAGCGGGGTTCGTCTCCGGCTTCTGCGTCCAATTCGCCCTCATGGCGGGCGTCTCCTACCTGCCTAGGCTCCTCCAGGAGGGGCTGGGCATGGCCGCTGCCTCGTCCGGCGCGGTGCTCATTCCCATGACGCTTGCCCTCATGGTCGGCAGCAATACATCTGGCGCGGCGTTCCGCGCGACCGGGCGGCTCCGCGCCATCGCGGCGGCGTCATCCGCCGTCGTCCTTGCGGCGTCGGTGACGTTCTCTGCGATGTCCCCGATGCTAGCGGTCGCCTCCTGCGCCGCCGTCGCGGCGGTGCTGGGTCTCGGCGTCGGCATCGGCATGCCCGTGTCCAACCTTGCCGC
>CAJMBB010000047.1 GCA_905211615.1 uncultured Collinsella sp.
ATCGCCGTCCGCCGTCATCGGGGCGTCGTGAAGCCCTGTGGCGTCCGCGCTGTCGCATACGCCGATCTGAACTTCCGAGCGCTCGCATGCCGTGTCGGGCACATGAAGCTCGTGCAGTACGGCACCCAACGCCGAGTTTGCGCCCGGTCGAATTTCCTCGAGCGTTACGGGATCGAGCGCCACCAGATTACGCGCCTTCGCATACAGCGTTACGCGTTTGCCCACTTCGTCGCTCCAACTCTCGGGGATAATGAAGCTCATGCGGAACTGTGCCGTGCAACCCGGTGCCAGCACGGCGTTGCCGTTGTCGGCTACCAGCGGGTGCGTTGCAAAACGCGCGCCCAGCGTCTCGAGCGCGTATTTCACGCGTGCCATATCGTTGACCGAAGCGTCCTCGGCAAGTTCTGGATCGTAGATCGAAGCCATGCGTGCGTTCGCTCCGAACCCGATGGATGCGCTGGAGAACGGCTGGCTGGAGCCCTCTCGGTACAGATCGATCGTGCCGGCGGTCAGCAAGGTGTTGCCGTCGTTTCGCACCGTGACCATGAAGGATTCGCCTGCTGCTCCGGGCACCACCGCGCCCGAGGTAGCGACCGCACCCGTCGGAGTGGCGCACGCCACCAAGGGCACTTCGATGCCGTGCAGCTCTGCCTCGCTCTTCTCCGCGCTCACAATGTGCGTGGCGAGCGCGGAGAGCATGCCTCCCGACGTCAAAAATGTCGTTATCTGATCGACGGGATGGTCCAGCTCGCACATCACGAACGGCTCCGTGAACAGATCGCCTGCCAAGGTGCTGGCGAAGATGCGGAAGTGCTTGCCCATCACTGCTGCCGGGTTGCCTTCTTCGTCGTAGGTTTGTCCCACCTTGCCATCGGTGTTCTCTACATAGAGCACGCACCTGCCGTTGTTGCTTACGCTAAACGATGCCGGGCCACAGTCTGCGGCGCCCACGGGCTGCGTTGCAAATGCCGATGCGCCTCGCGTCCAAGTAATATGCTGCAGTTGCTCGTTGACGGTTGCCAAAAAGCCCGTGTGCTGCGGCCACGGCACCGCGTGGGGTACTGTGGCATCTGGCGACATAACGCCCCAACCCGCGATGGACTGGCCGATCACGGCGTACGATGCACAGCCACAACCGCCTGCAGTCTCGTATGCAACGGGCACCACCATTTTGCCGTTGATATTCTCGGGCGTGCCGAGCTCGATGCTCGACGGTGCCTGCGGAAAGCGGAGGACCTGACGGAACGTGAGACTGTCGCCCAAATCATCCGACCACAGGGTAAAGCACTCCAACGCAACCTCAGCCTCGCTGCCGAGCGCCTTTTCTGCGGTGGTCCCGCGGCGGTGGAGGTAAGCGCCCGACAGACGTCCGTCGACCAGTGTCTTGCCCACCGTGATGCGTGGGCACTGCAGACAATGGTGGCCATCCTCCTGAAGGCGGCCGCGCGAGATGCTGCGCCACGACGTGTGCGATATCACGCGGGCTCCGTCATTGCTTATGCGCAGGCGCACAACGGACAGTATGCCGGATGTGCTCGCCGTATCGAAATGGGTGTTGTCGCCGTCGCGGCGCTCGCCCGAGACCAGCAGCACGTAGGCGTCCTGGTTTCCTCTTCCGTCCGTATATTCCACCACGTCGAAGTCGTAATCGTATACGCTGTCGCGCTCCACGTCGTTCTCGCCAAACCCAAGGGGAAAGTCCACGGGCGTGGGAGCGGACCACGTGCCGTTTGCCTTTGTGTGCACCACCAGGCGCGAGCGACCATTGTCGCCGTAGCGCACCGAGGCGATACGGAACAGGCATTCTACGCCGGCAATCCTTGCCAGCTTCATGTGAGCTTCGCTGAGCACGCCAGCAAACAGCACGTTGTCGCTCGAGGGTTTGATGCCGCCACGCTCGTCCTCCGACACGCCGGTAGAATTGGCGTTGGGGTCCGCAACGGCGTTCGTTGCCTGACCGATGTAGGTGTACTCATACATCGGCGCGGCGTTTTCGTCGTTCTCTATCAGTGCGTGGACGAAATGCTCGATCTGTCCCGTGTCGTCGCTTTCTGCATCCGCCTCGAGCTCAATGCGCGTGACCGCTTGATCCCAATCGCGCACGACAGGCGCGACGTTTACGGCGGTGGCCTTAACCTCGGCGCGTGCGAGTAGCTCGGCGTTGGTGACAATGGTGGCCGATGCGATAAATTGCGGAACGCCGCCCGCCTCGGCGTTGCCGGCTGAGCCGAAGCAGGCATCTAGTGTATAGGGCGTATCTCCACCCAATGCGAGCTCAGAGCGCTGGAGTACATACTGGTCGCCGTTGTTCACCGACATATTCCACGAATCGAGGAGTGTGGGCCACGACCCCGACCAAGCCTTGGTGGTCCACTTGAACATTACGAACTGGAGTATCACATCGACATCGACGTCTGCACCTACGCGCAGTCGCGGAAGCTGGTGTCCATCTGCCTTCTCGTACCCAATGAACAGCGTGAGGGATGCGGCGCCGCGCACGGCAGACGAAGCGACGCCTGCAACGCCGGCGCCAAAGGTGACGGCAAGCCCGATCTGGATGGTGAACGAGCCCGACGTGTTTGAATAGTCGAGCGAAATGTTTTTAAAAAACGCCGCGCCGCTGCCGTGCGTGTGGGCACCCACGGCGAGCGCCAGCTTCGCCAGCATCCAGGGGTTGACGTTTAGGAAAAACGGCACCGGTCCTAGGGTAAACTGCTCAGTCCAATTGAGGTCGGTTCTTACCTGGAAGAGGGCCTTAATATTGCCGTATGCGGGGTCGTTGTTGTTACCCCAGGTTTTGCCCACCCAATCGTAGGCGAGCGAGCCGTACAGCTGTGTGGCGATATCCATCGTGAACAGCGGCGTGCAATGGTGACGAAGGAGCTTGGTGTTTCTTGGATTGGTGCCCGAACCGGCACTCATGCTTTTGTACTGATTCCACTTCCCCTCCATCTCGTCGAGGTAGCGGTTTGCCTGCTTGGCGCCCGACTCACGCGGCGATTTCTTCCAGTACTCCGGATCCGGATTGCCTGAATCGTTCATATAGCTGGCTGGTTTGTATCCTCCGCCAAACAGCACGTATCCGGCAAACGAGAAATCGAACAAAATGGGGAACGAGGGCATCCAACACGTGAACTTATTACCACCGATGCCGGGAAACGATGCGGGGAAATCAAACGGAGTGATCTCTTGGTCCATGGTGGTGGGAATGATGGTGGTCGAGCCCGATTCCGCCTTTGCGGCCGGCGCGGTGACAACGGCCATGGGGGAGGAGAGCGTGTAGGTTTTGCCCTGATAGTCGAGGACGAAGCGCAGCTTGCACCCTTCTTCCAGAAGGCCCGAAGCTGCATCGAGGAACTTGTCTTCGAGTGTGAACGTCGCCAGATTATCCACGATCGATGCGCTGGCCTTGACTTGGCCAATCTGCGTGACGGTTTCGGGTGAGCTGCCCGCGGCGGGCGTCACTTTATTGATATGCAACGTTGCCTGCCCGCCCTGCGGCAGATGGGCCTGCACGGTAAAAGCGTGCGTGTCGGGCTGATCGTTTGCTGCTTCGTCCGCTGGCATTGCCATGAACGTAGCGTCGGCGTACTGAATGTCCCATTCGTCGAATGTGAGCTGGCGGAAGTACGGCTCGCCATCGGAGAGCGGACGTGTGGGTGCGGTAATGGCGGTGCCGCCTTGGACACGCGCGAGGGGAATCTCGACATCGCGGTAGCCTGCCATGCTAATGGAAATGCCGCCGTTAAAGTCGTACGCGTCGAGAAGCGTCGCCTCGTCCACGTAGCCTTCCGAAAGCGGCGCGACCTCAAAGATGGCCGTGCCTTCGTCATCGGTAGTGGCGGTGAGCTGCTTGCCTGCGGCATAGCGCGACGTGAGCGTGACCTGGGCGCCCGTGATGGGCGTATTCTTGTTGGCGACGTCGACCACGACCACACCGAACATGGTGCGCGAGAGAACGAGCACCCTGAAGGGGTCTTTTTCGTCGGCATGGGCTTCGGTGGGCGCGAACGGCAATATGAAGGCGTTTGCGCTTTCCGGCACGCGCGGCAACATAATGCTCGCTAACGAGGACGCTCCGGCAACAAGTAACGAACGGCGATCAAGCATCTTGGGCTCCCATCCCGCAAGTATCGGTGGAAATAATCCAATTTTGCGAGAAGGCGCCCCGTAGCGGTAGTGCCGTTCAAGGGTCAAAATGTCCAAATTGATCGAGCGAAGCGCCGGGTTCCGGAATGCGTTCGATTCGCTTGGCAGTCCGGTCGCTAACGTAACATATGCGCGACCAGCTCGGTGCGTGTGCCGATGCCAAGCTTTGCGTATACGCCGGATAGGCGGTTTTTGACGGTGCCCGGCGATACTCCCATATGGCGTGCGATTTCGGCGTTGGTCCACCCACGACAGGCGAGCATGGCCATGGCGAATTCCGTGGTCGTTAGATCGTCGGCCACGTCCTCGCCCGAATCGGGGTTGTGGATGCGCCGCCAGCCGTAGCTGAAGCGGTACGTGATCTCGATGATGCGTGCGAAATCGTCAGGGTATTGCGATTTTAGGCATGCCTCGATGAGCCCCTGTAAAAGGCCGTGATGCTCGCCAATGAGCTCGATAAGGCCGTCGGGACGCGCAATGTTCCAAGCAACTCCGAAGTGCGTTTTTGCGGCGTCGACGTCTTTGAGACTCATGCATGCCATGGAAGCTGCCAGGTGCAGGAACAGTTCCGAGATCGGATAGCTTCCCTGTTTCATGATCGGGGCATTTTCCGCCATGCCTAGGCTGCGGCCGTATTCGCCGCGCAGGTACAAGGCGTGCGCCATCACGTAGCTGGCGAACAGGCGCAGGCCTTCGGGCAGATGCGCCACAAGTGGATAAAACTCTTCGGCAGAATACGGGGAAGGCAAGTGCAGCAGGACACTCGCGGCCGAGGCGAACAGGATATGCGTAGCGTGGATGGCGGGCGATTCCTCGTCGGCCGGCGTATCGAGGATGCCCGCAAGACAACGGCGGGCGTCGGCGATACGGTTGAGCGACAGGCTGGCATATCCGCAGATAAAGCATGCGGAATAGCGCAATGCGGGGTCGGTGGCGTCAAGATAGGGGCGCGCCGTCTTGGCAGCGAGGGCGGCCTGTCCGCGAAAGTACAGCGCTTCTGCCGTGGCGATGGTGCGTGAATCGGGGTCGGAAATGCCTGCAACCGCAGCGTCAATCTGCCCCGGCACAAAGGCGGTGCACATCAACGGCATGGGAACGCGTGGGTAGCCATCGCAGTCCATCATCCATCTCCCAACAGCTGGCAACAATAGCAGCAATTGTACTCCTGTTGCTCGGGACCCCTTTCGTTTTACTGTTCGGTTAACGCTACGGATCGTTTTGGAAGGCTTACGAGCATGGTGGTTCCGTTCTCGGAACTTGTTTCGACCTCTACCGTGCCACCGTGAAGCGCTGCAATCTCCCAAACAAGCGCTAGTCCGAGTCCTGCGCCGCCGTATGCCCTGCTGCGGGATTTATCCAGGCGAAAGAACGGTTGGAAGATGCTCTCACGGTACTGCTTGGGTATTCCCGGGCCCTGGTCCTCGACTCGCAGGAACACGTGGCTGTCGTTGTCGCAGATGGAGACGTTGACAGTCGAGCCGGGGTGGCTGTAACGGATGGCATTTTCGACCAGGTTAAACACCAGCCGATAGAGGAGCGTGTCGCTCCCGATTACTAAAGCGTTCCCAGCACAATTGAGGGCTATGCCCTTATTTTCGGCAAGTGGCGCAAGGTCGGTGAGGATCTCTTCGGACAAGGGACCAAGTTCCACATCGTCCTCGCAAGGAACGCTGCGGAGCTCACTCATCTCGAGCAACACCTTGGTCATCCGCGACATTCGCTCAGTTTGTTCTTGTAGCAGGCCGAGCAACTCGGCTGTTTCGGGTTGTAAGTTGGAGCGCTCGGAGACAAACAGTTCGATCTGTGCCTGCATAAGGGCGAGCGGGGTTCGCAGCTCGTGCGCGGCGTTGCCGGTAAATTGACGCTGTGCAGAGAACCCTTCGCCAAGACGGGCGATCATGTCGTTGAAAGAGGCGCTGCATCGTTGTAGCTCGGTGGGCACATCTTCACTGAGTCTGATTTCGCTTAGGTTGTCAGGCTGCACACGCTCAACCTGGTCTGCAAAAGCCCGTAGCGGTTTGAGTGCGCGGCCGCTCACAAAGTATGCCAGCACGCCGCCAAGGAGTGTGACTCCAGCCGTGATGCGCCAGGCTGTCGTGCCAAAAGACTCCTGTGCGTCGTTTACGACGATCGTAACCTCGTTATCGAGGGTCGCTTTCGTTGGGTCGAACGCCTGGGGCGAATCTTCGCTGGTTGCGGTAAAGGCCGAGATGTCACTGCCGATGGCATCCATGTAGCGCATGCCCGTATAGCCGACCAGGCAGTTCGTCAGCACGCATGCCGCGCACGTGAGCAGTGCCGTCATAATCGTTATGCGCCATTGAAGCGAAAGCCTTTTCATTCGCTATCCTCCATAACGTAGCCCTCTCCAATCCGATTGCGAATCGGGTCGTATCCCAAAACGCTGCGTAGCTTTTTGCGGAGTGACGAGATATGAACGCGGGTTGCGTTGCTAAAGCTGTTCACGCTGCTATCCCAAACGTGCTCGATAAGCTCCTCTTGGCTTACCGGACGCCCCTGATTAAACATCAGGTATTCCAAGATTCCCGTTTCCTTGCGCGTAAGAGATAGAGCCTCGCTGTCCACGGAAGCGATGCGCGCCTTGGTGTCAAAGCGGAGCTTTCCGCAGGTTAAAACTATGTCGCTTTGTGTAAAGCGTCTGAGGGTAAGGCTGCGAATTCTTGCCGCAAGCTCGTCCAGATGAAACGGCTTGGTGAGGTAATCGTTGGCGCCGGCATCGAGTCCGGCGACTTTATCGGATACTTCGCCACGTGCGGACAGAATCAGTACCTTGGTCTCGCAGTCAGTTTCCCTAAGTTCCCTGAGTACGGTCATGCCGTCGATACGGGGAAGGTTGAGGTCGAGTACCACGAGGTCGAAGGCCTCAACGTCCAGTAGGTCGAGCGCCTCCTGTCCGTCGTGACAGCAGTCGACGCTGTACGCCAGGTTTCGCAAGCTGCGCGCGATTGCATCGCACAGTGCTCGCTCGTCTTCGACGATCAAAATACGCATAACAATCTCCTTGCACATTCCAAATCGCGCTTAACACGGATTTTATAGTCGATATGGTCCAATGGTCGCGTAACGAAAGGAGTGGTCAGGTTGTTCAAAGCGGTAAAACCCGTGGTACAGGTCGCTTTGTTGATCGTCGGAATTGCCATGGTGTGCTTTGGCGTTATGCGTGGCGAGGCGGATGCCGTGCTGGCCAAAGCGATTAGGCTGTGCTTGGAGTGTATCGGAATTGGATAAAAGAGAAAACACTGCGTCGCATGTTTTGGCTCGATTTCGCGGATTCATTCAGGCGGCGGCGACGCTCGTCACCAACATTCACCTGCCAAACTTTGCCAAAGGCGGCATCTATCAGGGCGCGGGAAAAACAGTCTGCGTACCTGGACTTAACTGCTATTCGTGCCCCGCGGCATCGGGTGCGTGCCCCATCGGGTCGTTCCAGTCGGTAGTAGGTTCATCCAAGTTCAACTTTTCTTACTATGTTACCGGTACGCTCATTTTGCTCGGCGTGCTGCTGGGACGCTTTGTATGCGGCTTTCTGTGCCCGTTTGGCTGGCTGCAGGAGCTGCTTCACAAGATTCCCGGCAAAAAGTTCTCCACGAAAAAGCTCAAGCCGCTCACGTACATCAAGTACGTCGTGCTGCTGTTTGCTGTGGTAGTGCTGCCTGTGCTGGTGGTCAACGATCTGGGGATGGGAGATCCGTTCTTTTGCAAATACATCTGTCCCCAGGGCGTGCTCGAGGGTGCCATTCCGCTGGCCATCGCTAACGCCGGCATTCGATCTGCGCTGGGGCAGCTCTTTACTTGGAAACTTGTCGTTCTCATTGCCGTGGTAGTGCTGAGCGTTTTGTTCTATCGCCCCTTCTGCAAATGGATTTGCCCGCTCGGCGCATTCTATGCGCTCATGAATAAGGTATCCCTACTGGGGATCCGGGTCGATGCATGCAAATGTGTCTCGTGCGGCAAGTGCTCAAAGGTTTGTCAGATGGACGTTGATGTGGTCCGCGCGCCCAATCATGCCGAATGCATCCGGTGCGGAAAGTGCATTGGGGTCTGTCCCGTCGATGCCATCAGCTATCGCTATGGCCTAGATGCGTCGGAGAAAAAGCTTCCCTTGACCGCCGATAAAAAGTAAACAAGCTTCGACAAAACGGAGGAATGACTATGAAGCTTTCTAAGATTGCGGCCCTGTTTATGGTGCCGGTGCTGGCCTTGTGTCTTGTGGCGTGCTCGGCACCTGGCGGCAATGCGAGCGAATCTGCGAGCTCCGATCCTAAGATCGCAGAACTCACTGCGCAGAAGCCGACCAATGCCGACGAGGCCGCTGAGCTGTATGCGAAGCTCATGCAAAAGGAGAACGATATCTTTTCGAGTGATAACGCGCTGTGGGAAAAGGTATTCAATGCGGCAAATAAAGACTCGGCAATGATTGAGGACGGCAGCAATTACGGCGATTTTCTGCTCAAGACCATCGACGGCGCCAAGGATGAGTTCACGGCGGATGAGCTTAAGACACTCAAGGCCGGTGCACAGCAGATCAAGGAGATCGAGGACAAGCTCGAGAGCTTGGAGAAGGAGTTCCCCGGCTGTGGAAGCACGCCGAGCGCAGGCGAGAGCGTCGACGCTTCGGCCGCTGGCATGACGGCTGGTGCCAATGCTTCGAGCGAGGCGACGAAGTTCCCCAGCTTTACGGGCAAGGACCTGGATGGCAACGACGTGAGCAGCGACGAGCTGTTCTCTAAGAACAAGGTCACCGTCATGAACTTCTGGTTCACTACTTGCAAGCCGTGCGTGGGCGAGCTGGGCGATCTTGAGAAGCTGAATCAGGAGCTTGCCGAGAAGGGCGGCCAGGTCGTGGGCGTCAATTCCTTTACGCTCGATGGCAACAAGGGCGAGATCGCAGATGCCAAGGACGTGCTGAGCAAGAAGGGCGTGACATATAAGAACATCTGGTTCAAGTCGGATAGCGAGGCCGGTAAGTTCACGTCAAATTTGTTCTCGTTCCCGACGACGTATGTCATCGATCAGAATGGCAACATCGTAGGGGACCCAATCGTGGGAGCCATCAGCTCCGCCGAGCAGCGCGCAGCACTCGACAAGCTTATCGACCAGGCGATTGCGAATAGCGAGCAGTAAAAAACGCGTAAGCATAGCGAGGATCGCGTGTCGCTGTGCGAAGTAGTCTGCCACCTTTCAAGATAATCTCCACCATATAGAGGTCCCGCTCGGGACCTCTTCTTTTGGGCGCCGTCCCGTTCGTTTTTTGGCGCGGTTCGTTGCATTCCTCACTGGTGTCGGTGAAAAATGGGGATAGAGTAGGACAAACGCGTCGAATACGAACGGCGGGGGAGAGCGGGCAGGGTGCCTGCGCAGGAGAGGTTGCCGTCCATGTTGGAGCTCAAGAGTATTTGCAAAAGGTACGTTACGCAGTCGTTTACGCAGGTGGCGCTCGACAGCGTAAGCCTGTCTTTTCGCGATAACGAGTTCGTGGCCATTCTGGGTCCCTCGGGCTCGGGCAAAACTACGATGCTCAACGTTATCGGCGGGCTCGATCATTTCGATTCCGGCGACCTGCTGATCGACGGTATTTCGACCAAGGATTTTCACGATCGCGATTGGGATGCCTATCGCAATAACCGCATCGGCTTTGTGTTCCAGAGCTATAACCTCATCCCCCACCAGACCGTGCTGGGCAACGTAGAGCTGGCACTGACCATCTCAGGCGTTTCCAAGGCCGAGCGCCGCCGCCGTGCCGCCGCTGCGCTGGAGCAGGTAGGGCTGGGCAACCAGCTGCACAAGCACCCCGGCGAGATGTCCGGCGGGCAGATGCAGCGCGTGGCCATTGCCCGTGCGCTGGTGAACAACCCCGACATCCTTCTGGCCGATGAGCCCACCGGCGCACTGGACAGCGAGACCAGCATTCAGGTGATGGAACTGCTCAAGGAAGTGGCGCGGGACCGTCTGGTGGTCATGGTCACCCACAACCCGGAGCTGGCCGAGCGCTACGCCACCCGCATCGTAAAGCTGAAGGACGGCGTGATCCGCTCCGACACCATGCCCTACGAACCCGAAGACGAGGCTGCTGCCGTTGCCCCCGTGCACCGGAACATGGGGCACTCCTCCATGTCCCTGCTCACCTCCCTTTCCCTCAGCTTCAACAATCTGCTCACCAAAAAGGCACGCACCCTGCTCACCGCCTTTGCCGGTTCCATCGGTATCATCGGCATTGCGCTGATTCTTTCCCTTTCCAACGGTGTGAGCCGCTATATCAGCAACATGGAAAAATCCACGCTGGCCGCCTACCCGCTGCAGATCAGCAGCACCGGCGTAGATCTGGCCAGCATGATGGACCCGGACACCTACACCAGCGTCTCGTCCGGCTCCTCCTCCGCGCCGGAGGGCATGGTCACGGTGAGACAGCTGCTGTCTCAACTGAACATCGGCGCTGCCAGCAACGATCTGCGCTCGCTGAAGGCATATCTGGACAGTGACGCCTGTACCATCCGGGACAACGCCACGGTGGAATACACCTACACCCCTGATCCGCTGATCTACCGCCAGAACCCGGACGGCACCGTGCAGAAGCTGAACCCGGACACCACATTTTCCGATATCGCCAGTGAGAACACCTCGGTGACCAGCCTTATGACCTCCATGGCCAGCCCCTATGTGTTCTGCGAAATGGCCGAGACCCCCGCCCTGTACGAGGATCAGTACGATGTCAAGGCCGGCCGCTGGCCGGAAAAGTACAACGAGCTGGTGCTGACCCTGAACGCGGACGGTAGCGTTTCGGACTATGCGCTGTACGCCATGGGTCTGCGGGATCAGGCCGAGCTGGACAAGATCTTACAGCAGTATGCGCAGAACCAGAAGATCGATCTGCCCACGGACTACGGCACCTATACCTATGACGATTTTCTGGGCATGACCTTCAAGCTTGTCAACAAGGCCGACTGCTATGTCTACGACACTGAGCACAAGGTCTGGCTGAGCAAGCTGAATGATGAAGCTTACATGCAGCAGCTGGTGGCCGACAGCGAAGAGCTGACCATTGTCGGCATCGTGCAGCCCAAGGCAGACGCCACCTCCACTATCCTGCACAGCGGTCTGGACTACCTGCACGACCTGACTTATCACGTCATCGATCAGGCGGCCAACAGCGAGATCGTGCGCCAGCAGCTGGCAGACCCGGACATCAACGTGCTGACCGGCGAATCCTTCGACGCTGCCGGCAACAGCATGCTGGACATCGCGTCCCTGTTCTCGGTGGACACGGACGCCCTCAAGGACGCTTTCCAGTTCGACACCAGCGCCCTGCACTTTGATCTGGACGGCGCATTCGACCTGACCGACGATTCCTTCGATCTTGCCACCCTCATCGATCCTTCCAGCTTCAAGCTGGACCTCAGCGGGCTGCCGCTGCCGGACATGGAGATGGACATGGGCGAGCTGTTCGACGGCATAGAGTTGAATATCTCTCAGGACGGCTTACAGACACTGATGAAAAAGATCATGAACGGCTACAAGCGCTATCTCATCAGCAACGGCCTGCTGAATCTGGATAAGATCGGTTTTTCCTCCTATATGCAGACCGAGGCCTTCCAGACGCTGCTTGCCGAATCCATGGGTGATCTGCTGGACACCTCCGGGCTGGAGGAGCAGTTTGCCGGTACCCTCCAGCAAAATCTGCAGACCGTGATGGAGACCTACTCCGTCCAGCTGGGCGAGGCGCTGCAGACCCAGCTCACCGCCGCTTTGCAGGAGCAGATGGGTCCCGCCATCCAGAAGCTGGCCGGGCAGCTGGAGCAGAAGATCGCGCAGGCCATCCAGAGCAATATTGCGCAGCTGAGCACGCAGGTGGAAAGCGCACTCAAGATCGACCCCGCTGTGTTCCAGCAGGCTATTCAGATCAACATGACCGGCTCTGACCTGACCGAGATGATCAAAAGCACCCTGCTCTCCTCCGCTTCCAGCTACGAAAAGATTTTGGACGACCTCGGCTATGTGGACTACGCAAAGCCCGATGCCATCTATATCTACCCCAACAGCTTTGATACCAAGGCGCAGGTGGTGAACGAGCTGGACGCCTACAATGCCTCCATGCGGCAGCAGGGCGAAGAGGATAAGGTGATCCACTATACCGATATGGTGGGCACTCTGATGAACTCGGTCACCGAAATCGTGGGCATGGTCAGCAATGTGCTGGTGGCCTTTGTGGCTATCTCGCTGGTGGTGTCCTCCATCATGATCGGTGTCATCACCTATATCAGCGTGCTGGAGCGCCGCAAGGAGATCGGCATTCTGCGCGCCATCGGCGCCTCCAAGCACAACGTCTCGCAGGTGTTCAACGCCGAGACCTTCATCATCGGCCTGTGTTCCGGCGTGATGGGCGTGGTGCTCTGCCTGCTGCTGCTCATCCCCGGCAATATGCTGATTCACCACATCGCGGGCGATGTGAACGTGGTAGCCTCGCTGCCGCCGCAGGCCGCGCTGATCCTGATCGTTCTGGCCACTCTGCTTACCATGCTGGGCGGCCTGATCCCCGCCCGCAGCGCCGCAAAGAGCAACCCTGTCAAAGCGCTGCGCTCTGAGTAACACATTCCGCATCCAAATCCCTGCTGTGCTCTGTGTGCAGCAGGGATTTTGCATTCCGGCCCGGCTTGTGCTACAATAGAAAAAACTTCATTTCAAAGGAGCCTTTCCATGCCTGTCATTCACGAGATCACCGACCTTACCGCCCCGGAGCTGGACATCTACGCCCGGCTCACGCAGGCGCAGCTGCGCAACCGGCTGGAGCCGGAAAAGGGCATCTTTATCGCCGAAAGCCCCAAGGTGATCGCCCGGGCGCTGGACGCCGGTTATCAGCCCCTTTCCCTGCTGATGGAGCGCAAGCAGATCACCGGCCCGGCACAGGAGATTTTGACCCGCTGCGGCGATGTGCCGGTATATACCGCTGACCGGGAGCTGCTGGCACAGCTCACCGGCTTTGCGCTGACCCGGGGCGTGCTGTGCGCCTTCCGCCGTCCTGCGCCCCGCACGATGGAGCAGGTTTGCGCCCATGCCCGCCGGGTGGCTGTGCTGGAAGGCATCGTAGATTCCACCAACGTGGGTGCCATCTTCCGCAGCGCTGCCGCGCTGAACATGGACGCAGTGCTCGTCACCCCCTCCTGCTGCGACCCGCTGTGCCGCCGTGCGGTGCGGGTAAGCATGGGCACCGTGTTTCAGGTGCCGTGGGCGCAGATCGGCACCTGTCCTGCCGACTGGCCGGAAAACGGCAGTGCCCAGCTCCACGCGCTGGGCTTCAAGACCGCTGCCATGGCACTGAGCGACCGCTCGGTCAGCATCGACGACCCCGCCCTTGCCGCCGAGCCGAAACTTGCCATCGTGCTGGGCACCGAGGGCGATGGGCTGGCCAATAGTACCATCGCCGCCTGCGATTACACCGTAAAGATTCCTATGTCCCATGGGGTGGATTCCCTCAACGTAGCCGCCGCCAGTGCCGTGGCTTTCTGGCAGCTCGGCCGCTTGTAAGTCCCCTGCTCGCGCTCTCCGAAATTGCTTGACAAACGCCCCAAAACGCGGTACACTATCAGCGTCACATCATGGGTCTATAGCTCAGCTGGGAGTGCAAGCGTTGCATTCCCGATCTGGCGTTATAGCTCATTTGCCCCCATTCAAAATTGGGTGCTTTTTTGTGGGCTCGTAGCTCAGTTGGGAGTGCAAGCGTATCGCTTTTGTGCCCCACAGAGTTGTGGGCTTTCAAATGGGGAGTATGTCGGTTGGTCGCCCAACCGCGTCACGCCCCTAAATATGGGCCTATAGCTCAGTTGGGAGAGCGTTCGGTTCGCATCCGAGAGGTCAAGGGTTCGAATCCCTCTAGG
>CAJMBB010000048.1 GCA_905211615.1 uncultured Collinsella sp.
ACGCTATCTGGTCGAGCGTGACGGTACACGTCTGCCGGTCGCCGTTGACGCGTGCGGCAGGACGAGGATTTTCCTGTCGTAGGTGCCGCGTCGCGTCAGTTTGTTATCATATGAGAGTTTATGGACTTCCAGCACCGCCGTATCCGGTGAGGGTGCTATAGCAAAAGGAGGATACCCAATGCTGTCTGTTGACGAGCAAATGCGTATCATCACCTCGGGCGCTGCCCAAATCGTCCCCGAGGCCGACCTTCGCAAGAAGCTTGAGAAGGGCGAGCCCCTCAACATCAAGCTCGGCGTCGATCCCACCAGCCCCGACCTGCACCTGGGCCACGCCGTGCCCCTGCGCAAGATGCGTCAGTTCCAGGACCTGGGCCACAACGTCACCCTCATCATCGGCAACGGCACCGCGCTGATCGGCGACCCCTCGGGCAAGAACTCCACGCGTCCGCAGCTTTCGCAGGAGCAGATCGAGGCCAATGCCGAGACCTACGTGAGCCAGGCTATGAAGATCCTGGATCCCGAGAAGACCACCATCGTGCACAACGGTGACTGGATCCTTTCGATGGACCTGGCCGGTCTGCTGCAGGTATGCTCCAAGTTCACCGTCGCCCGCATTCTTGAGCGCGACGACTTTACTAAGCGCTACCAGTCTCAGACGCCGATCGCCCTGCACGAGTTCCTGTACCCCGTGATGCAGGCCTTCGACTCCGTTCAGATCAAGGCCGACGTGGAGATGGGCGGCACCGACCAGCTCTTCAACTTGCTCGCTGGTCGCGAGCTCATGGAGAAGATGGGCATGGAGCCGCAGATCGCGCTCACCATGCCGCTGCTCGAGGGCACCGACGGCGTGCGCAAGATGTCCAAGTCCTATGGCAACTACATCGGCCTGACCGATGCTCCCAAGGATATGTTTGGCAAGACCATGTCCATCCCCGACGAGATGATCGGCAAGTACTACCGCCTGGCGAGCTCGCTCACCCCGGCCGAGGTCGACAAGATCGACGCCGCCCTGGCCGACGGCTCTGCCGATCCCTATGAGCTCAAGCGCGCTCTGGGTCGCGACCTGTGTGACACCTACCACGGCGCCGGTGCCGGCGACGAGGCTCAGGCCGAGTTCGACCGCGTGTTCAAGGAGGGCCAGCTCGCCGACTTCCCCGAGAAGCACGTTGAGCTGACTGTTAACGACGAGGGCCAGATCTACCTCGCCGGCCTGCTCAAGGACTTGGGTCTTTCGGCGAGCGCCGGCCAGGCTCGTCGCGATATCGACGGCGGCGGTGTCAAGATCAACGGCAAGGCCGTGGCTCCCAAGAGCTATAACATCGATCCCAGCGCCCTCAAACTGGGCGACACCCTCTCCGTGGGCAAGCGTAAGGGCTTCAAGCTAGTCTAACGAGCGAGT
The DNA here is from genome assembly GCA_905211615.1 of uncultured Collinsella sp. Taxonomy (GTDB): domain Bacteria; phylum Actinomycetota; class Coriobacteriia; order Coriobacteriales; family Coriobacteriaceae; genus Collinsella. The sequence goes on from CAJMBB010000048.1 coordinate 1,400, forward strand.
TGACCTCACAAGTGCAACAAGGCCGCAGTCGGGATTCCCGGCCGCGGCCTTTTTTGGTTACGACGATCACTTGGGGGGAGGGATCATTTGGCGATGCCGTTAAGCGGAAGGGGTGTTATCGGCGGCCTTCTTTTGGGCATACAATGGCTATTGGTTCGCTGCGGTGAAGGCTCGTCCGCTCCGCAGTTATTTCTACGGTTAAAGGAGTATGTATGTCCGTTGAGGTCATGAAGTCTGTGATCGATGCAGCCGAGGGTCGCGTGCCCGTCGACACGCTGTTTACCAATGCGCAGATTGTCGACGTATATGGCCAGCGCGTGGCACCCGGTAGCGTTGCCGTCAGGGATGGCATAATCGTCGGCGTGCTCTACGACGGTCGCGACGATGCCGCCGGCACCTACGAGGCGGCCGAGGTTATCGACTGCCGGGGTCGCTATCTCGCTCCCGGCTTTATCGACGGACATCTGCACATTGAGTCCTCGAACATCCGCCCCGCCGAGTACGCGCGCATGGCGGCGACGCGCGGTACCACCACCGCCATTGCCGACAGCCACGAGATCGCCAACGTTTCCGGTCTGGACGGCCTGCGCTTTATGATTGAGGACGGCCGTCGCGCGCCCATTTCCATCAAGTACATGATGCCCTCGTGCGTGCCCGCGCTGCCCGACGAGCAGGCCGGTGCCGTTATTTCGGCTGCCGATATGCAGGCATTTTTTGCCGAGCATCCAGGCGATGTCTTTGGTCTGGGCGAAATGATGAACCTGCCGGGCGTCTTTATGGCCGACCCCGAGACCTGTGCTCGCATCGATGCTGCCAACCAGACGCCGTCCAAGCAGGTTGACGGCCACGCGCCGCTCGTTGCCGGTAAGGACCTCAACGCCTATGCCGCAGCGGGCATTATCGCCGACCACGAGTCGACGATTCCTGAGGAGGCGCTCGACAAGCTGTCCCGCGGCATGTATGTGATGCTGCGTGAGGGCACGTGCAGCCACGACCTGGCCAATTTGTCCCCGATGCTGCTGGAGAATCCCGCGCGCGCCCGCCGCTGCTGCTTTGCGACTGACGACCGTGCTCCCTCCGACGCGCTTTCGACCGGTATGATCGACAACGCCTGCCGCGTGGCTATCGAGGCCGGCATCGACCCCGTGGTCGCTATCTCCATGGCGTCCCTCTCCACGGCCGAGGCGTTTGGCCTGGACCACGGTTGCCGCGACCCGCACGAACTGCGTGGCGCCATCGCCCCGGGCAAGCGTGCCGACCTGCTGGTGCTCAACGACCTGACGTTTGCCACGGCTCCGCATCGCGTATATGCCGCCGGTGCTCTGGTGGCGCAGGACGGCACCTTTGTGGGCGAGATCGCACCCGAGATGGCCGAGGTTGCGGCCCTTGCCGATGAACTGCGTGCTTCCGTTAAACTGCCGAAGCTATCGCTCGACGTGTTCGACTATGCCTTTAAGCCGGGCGAGGCCGTGATCGACGTGGTGCCGGGTAAGGCCATCACGGGTATGGCTCGCCCCGAGAACGCCGAGGGCCTGCGCCGCATTATGCTGATTGAGCGCCACGGCCGCGGCGTGTCACTGCAGGCCGAGGGCGCCGACGGCGATGGTCCTGCGGGCCTGGGTCTTGTTGGCAAGCACATTGGTCGCGGCTGGGTGCGCGGCTTTACCATCACGGGCGGCGCTATCGCCTCGACGATCGGCCACGACTCGCACAACGTGTGCGTGGTGGGCGACAACGCGGCCGATATGATGGCCGCCGTTGAGGCCGTGGGCCAGGGCGGCCACGTGCTGGTGCGCAACGGCGAGGTCGTGGCGCGCATTCCGCTGGCGCTCGGCGGCCTGATGAGCGAGGGCGCTGCCGAAGACGTTGCGGCGCAGCACGACGACTTTATGGTCAAGGCGCGCGCCATGGGTATTGAGCCGCCGCTCGACCCCATCATGGGCATCATCTTCCTGCCCCTGCCGGTGATCCCGACGCTCCGCATCCGCCCCGAGGGCATGTTCGACGTTACAACCTTCACCTACGCCGACTAGTCATCGGGGACGTTCTCAAACGACTAGTCGTCGGGGTGGCGTGTCGCCTGACGCCGCGACCGTGAGACCTCTGACATGTGTGAGCTATTTGCCAGGTCCTTGTAACGTTTACGCCCGCAGAGTCTTATCTGAGCTCCCTTTGGGTACGTTGGAATCGGATACGCGTTCGATTCCAACAAGCCCGAAGGGAGCTTTCCTATGTTTAAACTGATTGCATCCGATATGGACGGCACACTGCTTGACGAAAACGGCCAGGTGCCTCCCGAGACTTACGAACTGATTCTGGCGCTACACGAGCATGGCGTGCATTTCGCCGCATCGTCGGGTCGTCGCTACGATCGCCTGTGCGAGTTCTTTGCGCCCGTTCGCGACAAGATGGACTTTGTCGCCGCTAACGGCGCCCAGGTCTACGCCGACGGTAAGATGGTAGACCGTGAGGTGTATTCCCACCTGGCGATTCGAAGGCTCGCCCAAGCCGTCAGGACGTTTCCCAATCTGCATCTTGCGCTCTTTGACCGAACCAAGTCCTTCCTGCTCGATGACGAGTGCAAGTTCGTGCGTGAGGTCGATAAGGACCTTCCCAATGCCGAGCGCATTTGGGAGCTGCCCGATCCCAGCGTAAATATCATCAAAGCGAGTATCTTTTGCGACGACAGTGCGGTTATGGACAGTGCGTACGTGCTACAGCGCGAACTTGGTCAGCTCTTTACTTTTGCGCCTTCGGGCAACGCGTGGATCGATGCCATGCAGCCTGGTGTGTCGAAGGCCTCGGGTATCGCGCAGCTCGCGGAGCATTACGGCATTGGACGCGACGAGGTCATGGCGTTTGGCGACTCGATGAACGACTACGAGATCATTCGCTTTGTCGGCACGGGCTGCGCGATGGAAAACGCGCGCCCCGCACTCAAGGCGGTGGCCGATCGCGTCGTAGGCTGCAACCGCGACCACGCCGTTCAGCATGAGCTCCGTCGCGTGCTGGAGAGTCTCTCCTAATCCGGCAGATGGGGACGTTCCTTTTCTGCCGACAGTGGGGGACAGTCCTTGCAGCCTTTTGCGAAGAGTGTCCCCAACGACTAGTCGTTTAAGAACGTCCCCAATGACTAGGCGAGAGCGGCCATGATGGTGCGGGCGACGCCGTCGTGGTCGTTGTCGTATTCGGTGATGGCGTCGGCGGCCTCGCGGTCTTCGGACTCGGCGTTGATCATGGCCATGCCGTGGCCCGCTGCCTGCAGCATGGGGATGTCGTTTATGTTGTCGCCGAACGCCCAGGCGTCGGCGAGACGCTCGCCCAGGTGCTCGCATAGCCACGTGAGGGCCGTTCCCTTGGTGGCGCCCTCGCCCATGACCTCGATATTCATGGCGTAAGAACGCGTGACCTCAATGCCTCCGAGCGTGTCGAGCGCCGCCGCGATGACGTCGCGATCGGCCGGGTCGTGCCAGTACATGGCGATGCGTTCGAGCGTCTCGACCTCGTCGATCTTGCTGTCGATATCCATGTCGATCGGTGTTCGTGTGCGCTTGAGCGAAGCCGCGATGTGGGGGTCGCCGCCACAGAACTCATCCAGACGCCCGTATAGCGAGCGGGGGAGGAAGCACTGCCCATCCGCGAAGATATCGAAGGTCACATCGTGGCCGGCGGCAATGCGATGGATGCGGTGGGCGATGCCACGGTCGAGCGGACGGCTCAAGATGCACGTGGCGCACGAGGCGTCGGTGGGCACATCGTCGTCGAGCTGCCAGACGCTGGCACCGTTGGCGCATACCGCGTAGTGTACGGCGGGGTGAGCGAGGATGGGCTCAAAGATACCCGACAGCGGACGTCCCGTGCAGGGCACAAATTCAATCCCGCGTCGAGCGAGCTCGTCGAGCATCGCCCAGGTGGCATCGCTCATCTGCTTATCGCTCGTCAGCAGCGTTCCGTCCATATCGGAAAACACAATCATTTGATGCAGCCCTTTCTGCTGGCATAAAAAGCGTGGCCGAGGGCGGTGATGCCCTGGCCACGCTCGGGTTCTATAACGGTCTGCGTCCTAACGATCGGCGAGCGGCTTGTACTCCAGCGGCTCGATAACCGGGCGATACGCGGGACGGATGATGCGGTGCGCGCAGAAGAGCTCTTCCATGCGGTGCGCAGGCCAGCCGGCCATGCGGGCGACGGCGAACAGCGGCGTAAAGAGCGTCTCGGGCACGCCGAGCATCTTGTAGATAAAGCCCGTGTACAGGTCGATGTTGGCACAGATGGGCTTGGTCATGCCGTGATCACGCATCACTTGCGGGGCCAGGCGCTCGATGCGCTCGATGAGCGCGAACTCCTCGCCCAGGTCCTTCTTGGCGGCAAGCGTGCGCGCGTAACGACGGCACACCTCGGCACGCGGGTCGCTGAGCGTATAGACGGCGTGGCCCATGCCGTAGATGAGACCCGTGCCGTCGAAGGCCTGCTTGTCGAGGATCTTGCCCAGGTAGGCCGCGACCTCTTCCTCGTCCTCCCAGTTGGAGACATGCGCGCGGATGTCCTCGTGCATAGACACGACCTTGGCATTGGCACCGCCGTGGCGCGGGCCCTTGAGCGAGCCGATAGCCGCGGCGTAGGCGGAATACGGGTCGGTGGCTGAGGAGGACAGCACGCGGCAGGCGAAGGTGGAGTTGTTGCCGCCGCCGTGCTCGGCATGCAGCATGAGCATCACGTCGAGCAGCATCGCCTCATCGCGGGTGAACGCCATGCCGCCGCGCAGGACCTGTAGGATGGTCTCGGCGGTGGAGAGGCCGGGCGTGGGGTGCGGTACATGAACCTCGGAGCCGCGGCGCTTGGCGACCGAGGCCATATGCGCGAAGGCGGCGATGCGGGGGAGACGGGCGAGCATGGAGATGGCGACGTCGATTTCGTGCTCGGGTGTAATGGCGTCGGGCTCGGCGTCGAAGGCGTAGAGCAGCAGCACGGCGCGCTGAAGCACATTCATGATGCTCGACGACACCGTGGTCATGGGGAACTCGCGGACGTATTCGTCGCTCAGGTGCCTAAAAGCACCCAGGCGCTCGCAAAAGCCGTCGAGCTCTTCCTTGTTGGGCAGCGAACCCGTGATAAGCAGATAGGCGACTTCCTCGTAGCCGTAGCGGTTCTCGGCCTGGGCGTTGTTGACCAGATCCTCGATGCTGTAGCCACGAAGCGTGAGCTTGCCCTGATCGGGCACGACTTTGCCGTCGACCTTGTTGTAGCCGTGCACGTCCGAGATGCGGGTAAGGCCCGCGACCACGCCCGAGCCGTCGGCATTGCGCAGGCCGCGCTTGACGTTGTGCTCTACGAACAGGTCTTCGTCGTACGGGGCGGTCGGCAGGCCGTGGTAGAGGTTTTCGCTTTCGGGCGAAATCTGACGGCTCGCCTCGTAATCCAGAACCAGGCGGCTCAGGTGATCGTCGAATCGGTAGTAGATTTTCTTGGCGTCGTAGGCCATGCGCGCTCCTCTCCGGTCCGCTTTGGGGCCGCGCGCTTGGACGATATGACGTCAAGCTGCCCCGAGCGGCTTGTTCGCTACAGACGGTACATAAAGTTAAAGACGTCCTCGCGCTGGATGGACACGTTGACGCCCGAAAGCTCGCCGGCCTCGGCCAGCGCCTTCTGCAGCTCGGCGAAGTCGAGCTTGGACTCGGCGGTGTCGGCCAGCATGGTCATGGTGAAGATGTCCTCGATAATGGACTGCGTGATGTCGCGGATGTCGACGTTGGCCTCGCCCAAAACGCGGGTGACGCCGGCGACGATGCCGGGGCGGTTCTTGCCAAGGACGGTGATGACGATGCGGGAGGACGAGATCTCGGCCATGGGAAACCCTTTCGCGTGGTTGCGGTGCGCGCGGGGCGCTCCGCTACGGTACAGTGTTCATCATTGTACCTGTCTGGCGCCAAAAGGGGTGTGCTTACTGCGGCGTTACACGTCTGCAACATGGGAGAAGGGGCAATAGGGTGCGTGTCCGCTGCGGTTGGCCACGCCGCGTCGCACAAAGACCGTGAACCTTTTGTGGGACACGCGGCGCCGTGGTACCATAGCCGAGTTTGTTGTCTTGGTCGGAAACCAAGACGCCTTATGCGCTGATCGGTAACCAGCGCCTGACCAATAAGGAGTCCTACCATGAAGCAGGGTATCCATCCCCAGTATGTCGAGTGCACGGTGACGTGCTCCTGCGGCAACACCTTCAAGACGCACGCTACCGTGTCCGAGATGAAGGTTGAGCTTTGCAACGAGTGCCACCCGTTCTACACCGGCCAGCAGAAGTTCGTCGACACCGGTGGACGCGTCCAGCGCTTCGCCGACAAGTTCGGTGGCGCCGCTGCCGCCCAGCTCAAGAAGGCCGAGGAGGCCAAGGCTGCCAAGGCTGCCAAGGCTGCTGAGGCCGAGGCCGCTCGCAAGGCCGCCGCTGAGGCTAAGGCTGCCGAGAAGGCCAAGCGTGCTGCTAAGTTTGCCGAGGAGGCTGCCAAGCAGGCCGCCGAGGCTCCCGCAGAGGCTCCCGTCGAGGAGGCCGCTGCCGAGGCCGAGACCACCGAGGCTGCTGAGTAAATAGCTCGCCGCGGAATCACTCGCATTCATGGCATAAGGGCAGTGCATCCGTTTGGGTGCGCGGCCCTTTTCTTTTTATTGGTGCAAACCAACCTGCCCCCATTGCACCAAATGGCAGAGAGGCAGCGTTTGCCCAGATAAAACTTGCCAAAATTAACCTGTCCCATTGTGGCAGGTTGGTCGTAGTTATTACGTGGCGGTCGAGGTCGACCGTATAGGCCGCGCCTTGTTTGGCTAAAGTACAATCATCTGTGTTTAACTCGCCCGCAGCTGCACGGCGTGGGCGATGGCCAAAAAGGAAAACCACATGGGATTCATGTCAAAGCTGCTGTCCTTTGGATCCGATAAGGACCTTAAGCGCTACTACAAGATCGTCGACCAGATCAACGGTCTTGAGCCCCAGTTTGAGAAGATGACCGAGGAGGAGCTCCGCGGCCAGACCGATAAGTTCCGCGAGCGTTACGCCAACGGCGAGTCGCTCGACGACATGCTCCCCGAGGCCTTTGCCACCGTGCGCGAGGCTTCCAAGCGCACCATGGGTATGCGCCACTTTGACGTGCAGCTCATTGGCGCCATGGCACTGCACGAGGGCCACATCGCCGAGATGAAGACTGGCGAAGGTAAGACCCTCGTCTCCACGTTGGCCGGCTATCTCAACGCTATTGCCGGCAAGGGCGTGCACGTCGTTACTGTCAATGATTACCTTGCCAAGCGTGACTCCGAGTGGATGGGCCGCATCTATAAGTACCTGGGCATGACCGTCGGTCTGCTCCAGAACAACATGCCGCTCGAGCTCAAGCGCCCGGCCTACCAGGCTGACGTCACCTACGGCACCAACTCCGAGTTCGGCTTTGATTACCTGCGCGACAACATGGTTACCCGTCCCGAGCAGCGCGTGCAGCGCGGCCACAACTACGCCATCGTCGACGAGGTTGACTCCATCCTGATCGATGAGGCCCGCACCCCGCTGATCATCTCGGGCGCTGGCACCAAGTCCGCCAGTACCTACAAGGACTTCGCGCGTGCCGTGCGTGGCCTTGAGCGCGGCGAGGACGTGTCGCACGACATGCTCACCGCCACCGAGGACGTCGAGCCCACGGGCGACTATGTCATGGACGAGGCCAAGCACACCATCGCCGCCACCGAGCGCGGTCTTAAGAAAATCGAGCGCCGCCTGGGTATCGATGACATCTATGCCGATCTCTCCGGCCAGCTGGTCAACCACCTGCAGCAAGCGCTGAAGGCCCAGTACATGTTCCACCGCGATAAGCAGTACGTGGTCACCAACGGCGAGGTCAAGATCGTCGACGAGTTCACCGGCCGCATTATGGAAGGCCGCCGTTATTCCGAGGGCCTGCACCAGGCCATCGAGGCCAAAGAGGGCGTGCTCGTACGCGAGGAGAACCAGACCCTGGCCACCATCACCCTGCAGAACTACTTCCGTCTGTATGACAAGCTCTCCGGCATGACCGGCACGGCACTTACCGAGGATGCCGAGTTCCGCGAGATCTACAAGCTGCCCGTCGAGGTCATCCCCTCCAACAAGCCAGTGCAGCGCGTGGACCACGAGGACCTGGTGTACCGCACCATTCAGGCCAAGTACAACGCCGTTGCCGACGACGTTGAGCGTCGTCACGCCAAGGGCCAACCGGTCCTGGTGGGCACCGTCTCCATCGAGAGCTCCGAGAAGCTGTCCGCCGCCCTTACCAAGCGCGGCATCGCACACGAGGTCCTCAACGCCAAGCACCATGAACGCGAGGCCCACATCGTGGCCCAGGCCGGACGCTACGGCGCCGTGACCATCGCCACCAACATGGCCGGTCGTGGTACCGACATCCTGCTGGGCGGCAACCCCGACGAGCTGGTGCGCGAGCGCCTTGAGTACGAGGGCCTGACCATGGAGGACGTGACGCCCGAGCAGCTCGAGCAGTTTAACGCCGAGGCCAAGGAGACTTGCAAGGCCGAGCGCGAGCGCGTGCTTGCCGCCGGCGGCCTGACCGTCATCGGCACCGAGCGCCATGAGTCCCGCCGTATCGACAACCAGCTGCGCGGCCGTTCCGGCCGTCAGGGCGATCCAGGCGAGACCCAGTTCTACCTGTCGCTCGAGGACGACCTCATGCGCCTGTTCGGCGGCGACAAGATGGACCGCGTCTCCAAGATGATGGTCACGGCCGACATGGGCGACGACATGCCCATCCAGCACAAGATCATCTCCAAGGCCGTCGAGAGCGCCCAGCACAAGGTCGAGAGCATCAACTTCTCCATGCGTAAGAGCGTCCTTGAGTACGACGACGTCATGAACAAGCAGCGCCAGGTCATCTACGCCGAGCGCAACAAGATTCTGGACGGCAAGGACCTGACCGACCACATCACCGAGGTCATGCACGATACCGTGTACCGCTGCGTGCAGGAGTTCTGCACCAAGGACAGCCACGAGGGCGAGCGCGACCTGGAGGGCCTGCGCAAGTGGGTTGTGGAGCTCACCGGCCACATCGATACGCCGAAGTTCCCCGACGAGGACTTTGAAGCCCTGGCTGCCGATGTCTTGGCCTATGTTGAGAAGTGCTACAACATGAAGGCCGAGCGCTTGGGCGAGGACCTGATGCGCGAGCTCAATACCCAGGTCATGCTGCGCGTCATCGATACCCGCTGGATGAACTACCTGCAGGAGATGGACTACCTCAAGACCGGCATCGGCCTGCGCGGCTTTGGCCAGCGCGACCCGCTGGTTGAGTACAAGACCGAGGCCTACGGCGCATTCCAGATGCTCGTCGACACCATGTACGAGGATTACCTGCGCACGGTTCTGCGCATCGAGATCAAGGCTGCCCCGCGTGCCATGGAGCACAAGGAGGAGCCCGCGCTCGAGGGCGCGCGCTTCTCCGGTCCTGCCGAGGTCGATGGTGACAACGGCGACTCGGTGCTGCGCAAGCAGGCGCAGGTGCAGGCCCGCACGGCTGTCCAAGGCGGACCGGCTGCCGTCAACAACGGTGGCAAGGTGACGACCTACCGCAAGTCCGAGAGCGACGATCCGTACGTCAACGTGGGCCGCAACGACCCGTGCCCCTGCGGTAGCGGCAAGAAGTTTAAGTACTGCCACGGCAGGAATCGTTAATGGCTGAGGCTTTAGAGGTAACGCCCGCCGAGCTGGACGCGTTTGCGGATCGGCTCGGCGAGGTCGAGTCGTATCTCCATTTGGACGAAAAGCGCACGCGCGTGACCGAGCTCGAGGCTAAAAGCGTGGCCCCCGGCTTTTGGGATGACGCCGACGCTGCCCGTGCCACCATGGAGGAGATCGCGCGCACCAAGGAAGATATCGCTGCCGTGGACACCGCGCGCGGCGAGCTTTCCGATGCCCGCGCCGCGCTGGAGCTTGCCGAGGAGATGGGGGATGACCCCGATGCCGTCGCTCTTCGCGAGGAGGCTGCAGCCACGGCTGAGCGCCTGGCCCGTGCCATCGATGAGCTTGAGCTTTCGAGCTGGTTTACCGGTGAGTTCGATCACGGCGATGCCATTGTGACCATCAAGCCCGGACAGGGTGGTCTGGAGGCCCAGGACTGGACCTTCATGCTCTTTAAGATGTACATGAAGTACTGCCAGCGTCGCGGCTGGAAGGTCACCATCAACGACTGTCCCGCGGCCGAGATCATCGGCATTGACCGCGCGACCTTTACCGTCGAGGGCAAGGACGCATTTGGCATGTTGCGCGCCGAGGCCGGCGTCCACCGCTTGGTGCGCATTAGCCCCACCGACGACAAGAAGCGCCGCCAGACCACGTTTGCCGGCGTCGAGGTCATCCCCGTGCTACCCGATGATATCGACATCGAGATCAATCCCGACGACATCCGCGTGGACGTGTACCACGCGAGCGGCCCGGGCGGTCAGGGCGTCAACACCACCGACTCCGCCGTACGCGTGACGCATTTCCCCAGCGGCATTGTGGTTACCTGCCAAAACGAGCGCAGCCAGATCCAGAACAAGGCAGCGTGCATGCAGATCCTCAAGGCTCGCCTGTACGAGATCGAGCTCGAAAAGCGCGCCGAGGCGCTCGATGAGATTCGCGGACCCAAGACCACGATTGGTTTTGGCAACCAGATTCGTAGCTACGTGCTCTACCCATACCAGATGGTCAAGGATCTGCGCTCGGGCGTGGAGACCAGCAACGTTGAGGCCGTTCTTGACGATGGCGACCTGGACCCGTTTGTTATTGGCTACCATCGCTGGGCCACCGGCAACGCCGATGCAGAAGGCTCGGGGGTCTAAAACATCGGGCGGCTTCAAGCCGATGCTAAGCCCAACGGTTGGACGGGTTTGTATCCAGAATAAACCCTGCGCAGGGGTGGTTTTTGTCCGGCGAATCGGTAGAATCGAATACAGCAAGAAGTTCGAAGCGCATCCGTTTGGGTGCGCTTTTTTGAGGGAGGCAGCATGGCATATCGTCTGGACATCAAGCGCATTCTTTCGATGAACTTCTTTCACGACCTGCCCCAGATTATGTTGGGGTGCGCTCTGGCCGCTATTGCGACCGACCTGTTTTTGATTCCCAACGGCCTTGCTGCCGGTGGCGTTACGGGCCTTGCCACCATTATCCAGGCGGTCGGTGCATCGCGCGGCCTATCGCTTCCCGTTGGTATTCAGACCATCGTGATGAACGCCTTGCTGTTGTTGGTCGTTATGCGCGAGGGCGGCATGTTCTACGTGGTGCAGACCGCGACGGGCTTTGTGCTGCTGGGCTTCTTTACCGATCTGTTCGCCCCGTTTGTAGCACCCCTGGCGGATGCGGACCTGATGCTCCCTGCCATGTGGGGCGGCATTATCACGGGCATCGGTTACGGCTTGGTGTTGCGCGCCGGCGCCAACACCGGCGGCTCGGACACGATTGGCCAAATCATCTCGCGTAATACCTCACTGCCCGTGGGCTCGACCGTCATGGCGATCGATGTTGCCGTATGCGCGCTGTCGGCTCCGGTCTTTTCAATCGAAAACGCACTATATGCAGGCCTTTCGATGGTCATTAGCGGCTACGTGATCGATGCTGTGGTCGATGGTGGCAACAAGCGCCGTATGGTACTCATCATCTCGGATAAGTTCCCTGATATCGCTGCCGATATCATGTATGGCCTGGGTCGTGGTTGTACCAAGTTTAAGGCGACTGGCATGTATTCGGGTGCCGAGAAGCCGGTGATTATGGTCATCGTGAGCCGTCGAGAACTCAATACCCTCAAGACGATCGTGCGCGAGCGCGATCCTCACGCCATTGTGACGGTCGCTGACGTTACGGAAGCCTTCGGCGAGGGATTCAAGGACATTAGCGCGTAGGGTCGACCGCGTTCCATCCAAAAGACGTTCACATTGATAAACCGTTTCATCAGCGGTTCTGCCTGCTAAATTGTTCAAATAATGATAAAAACTCTGGTAAAGCCATCAGTTTCCAGCATAATGAATGACGTACGTGCATTGCGGCTGTGTTGGGATCACCTTCGGTGCCGTGCGCATTTTGTCTAATGAGGATGAAAGGAAGGCACAATGAGCGACGAAGAGCTCAAAAAGGTTGCCAACGAGGTAAGGAAGGGCATCGTCACCGGCGTGCACGCTGCCAAGTCCGGCCATCCGGGCGGTTCGCTCGGCGCTGCCGACATCATGACCTATCTATACTTTGAGGAAATGAACGTCGACCCGTCCGACCCCCGCAAAGCCGACCGCGATCGCTTCGTGCTTTCCAAGGGTCACTGCGCGCCTGGTCTGTACGCCGTGCTCGCCGAGCGCGGATTCTTCCCCAAGGAGGATCTCGAGACGCTGCGCCACATCGGCAGCCACCTGCAGGGCCATCCCAACATGAATGACACCCCGGGCGTCGACATGTCCACCGGCTCGCTTGGCCAGGGCATCTCCGCCGCCGTGGGCATG
>CAJMBB010000049.1 GCA_905211615.1 uncultured Collinsella sp.
GGCCGGGCAAGCCACGCCGCAGGCTCCGCAGGCGATGCAGAGCTCGGCATTGTGCTCGGGCTTGCCGCGCATGTCCTTGTTGGTGGGGAACGGCGCAAACGGGTACTTGACCGTCGCGTCGCCGGCCTTGGCGTTGACCTTCCAAAGCTTCAGCATATTAGAGCGCCTCCTCATCGAGCGGAGCGGCCATGGTGCCCTCGCCCGCAAGCGGCGACTTGTCGCGCCAGACGTTCTCGAACTGCTCCTTGTCGAGCACGTGGTCGCGCTTGGCGGCGACATCGGTCACGGTCACGCGGTCGGTGCAGGAGTAGCACGGGTCGAGCGAGCCGACAATCAGCGCCGCATCGCCCACGGTGTTGCCGCGGAACATGTAGCGCAGGACCGGCCAGTTGCTGTACGTGGCCGCCTTGGCGCGCCAGCGGTAGCACTTCTGGTTGTTGCCGAGCATGGCCCAGTGCACGTCCTCGCCGCGCGGCGCCTCGGTGGCGCCGATGGCGTACTTGTGCGGGGTGTACTCCCAATCCGTGGTGAGGATGGGGCCCGACGGGCAGTTCTCGAGCATGGTCTCGATCATGTCGATCGAATCGTAGACCTCCTGGATGCGAACGGCGGTACGGCCGAAGGCATCGCAGGTGTCGGCCGTGGCGGCGTGCATCTTTTGAACGTCCGGATCGGCGTAGCCGTCGAAGGGATGGTCAAAGCGCACGTCACGGGCATAGCCCGAGCCACGCATGAGCGGGCCGACCGGCGAGAAGTCACGCGCGATCTTGCGGTCCAAGATGCCGATACCGCTCGTACGCTCAATAAAGTTGGGCGTGGAGAGCAAGACGTCGACGAGCTCCTGAACCTCGGAGCGCAGCTGGTGGATGGTCGTGAGCGTGGAGAGCTTCTGCTCGGCCAAAATGTCGCGACGCACGCCGCCGATCACGTTGAGACCGTAGGTCTTGCGGTGACCGGAGAGCTTCTCGGCCAGGTCCATAGACTTCTCGCGGACGCGGAAGAACTGCTGGAAGCCGGAGTCGAAGCCCGTGTAGTGCGACGCCAAGCCAATGTTGAGCAGGTGCGAGTGCAGGCGCTCGACCTCGAGCATGATAGCGCGGATGTACTGGGCGCGCGGCGGGACATGAATGCCCTGGGCGCGCTCGACGGCCTCGGCATAGGCCACCGAGTGGGCGCAGCCGCAGATGCCGCAGATGCGGTCGGCGAGGAACGTCACGGCGTCATAGTTCAGGCGCGTCTCGGCGACCTTCTCCATGCCGCGGTGCACGTAGAACAGACGGTAGTCGGCGTCGACGATCGTCTCGCCCTCGACAAACAGGCGGAAGTGGCCAGGCTCGTCGGAGGTAATGTGCAACGGGCCCATGGGGACGAGTGTCGTCTCCTTGCCCTTGGTATCGGCCAAGAACTCGTAGTTTTCCATGTCGCTCGCGGGAGCGGGACGGAAGCGGTAGTCCATGGAGTCCTTGCGCAGCGGGTACAGGCCGCTAGGCCAATCGTCGGGCAGCACAAGGCGACGACGATCGGGCAGGCCCTCGGGGATCAGGCCGAACATATCGCGCAGCTCGCGCTCGCCCCACACGCAGGCGGGGACGAACGGCGTCACGGACGGGAACGTCATCTTGGCGGGATCGACCTCGGCGCGGACGGTCACCCAGCCGGGATCCTCCCCCTCCATGGAGATGACGTAGTACACGGCGTAACGGCCGCATAGGCTGCGCTCGTCGTTGCCGACAATCACGGGAATCCAGCCGTAGCGCTCGTAGTACAGGTAGTGGACGGCCTCGGGCAGACGGTCCAGCTTGACGGTGATCGTCAGCTGGTCCTCGCACTGCCATTCGACCTTCTCGATAGCGCCCGGCACTGCGGCGCGCAGGGCCTCGACGTGGCTTTCGCAACGACGAGCGTAGTCCTTCTTTTCAGGTTCTGCCATGGTGCTAATTCACCTCGCTTGTCTTGGTCTGGGAACTGAACACCATGCGGTAGAGAGGAGCCTCGTGGAGCTCTTCGACGCTCTGGTTCAAAACGACGGACGTTGCATCCTCGACGCCGCTCGTGATGGCGACCGGGGTGGCGATACCGAACCACATGACCACGATCGCGAGGGCGATCTCGGGGATGATCATAAGGGCGGGCACCTCGTGGCGCTTCATGCCCTCGGGCGCCTTGCCGAAGATGGACTTGAGCGCGATGCCGGTAAGGGCAAAGTACACGCCGGTGAGGCCAATGGCCACGAGCACGACCACCCAGATGGGACCGGACTGGATGCCGGCCACGAAGGTGAGGAACTCGGAGATGAACAGGGCGAACGGCGGGAAGGCGGCGAGCGCGAGCAGGGCGATGATGGTGAGCGCTGCCGTGACGGGAGCGATCTCGACGACGCCCTTGATCTTGTTCAGGTCGCGGGTGTGGTAGATGTGCTGGATGTTACCGGCCATGCAGAAGGCGAGCGCCTTCGTGAAACCGTGGAAGATGCAGTGCAGCAGGCAGGCGGCGATACCGAGCGGACCACCGATACCCAGGCACAGCGCGACCACGCCGACGTTGTCGACGGAGGAGTACGCGAAGCGGCGCTTGATATCGTCCTGCTTAAAGATGCACAGGGCGGCCACCAGGATGGACAGCGTGCCCAGGATGAGCAGGAGCGTACGCGGATAGGTGTCGCCCACCGTGATGATGGACAGGGAGTAGAAGCGGATGATCACCAGCATGGCGCACTTGAGCAGCACGCCCGAGAGCAGCGCGGAGACCGGGCTCGAAGCCTGGGAGTGCGCGTCGGGCAGCCAAGTGTGCATGGGGAACAGGCCCGCCTTGGTGCCGAAGCCGATGACGATGAACGCGAACGCGAGGCGCACGAGCATCGGGTCGAACTGGTCGGCGTAGGGCATGATGGAGGTGAGGAAGGCTGCCTCATGCGCGTTGGGCATGATATCGGCGGCGTTCGCGTAGATGAGCAGCGTGCCGAACAGGCCGAAGGCCACGCCGGCGGTGCAGACCATCGCGTACTTCCAAGACGCCTCGAGCGCCTGCTTGTTCTTGTAGATGCCCACGAGGAACACGGTCGACAGCGTGGTGGCCTCGACCGCCGCCCAGGTGAGGATGATGTTGTTGGACAGGCAGGCGAGCAGCATCGTGAAAACGAACAGGCTAAACAGCGCGTAGTACTGCTTGGTGCGCTCGGCCGGCATGGTTTTCTCCTTGATATCGATCTTGATATAGGAGATGGAGTACACGCCGGTGATGAACCCGATGATGCCTACCAGAAGGACGAAGATCGACGAGAGCGAATCGAGATGGAGCCACAGGCCCAAAGCGTCGATATTCTGCCCGCTCGAGAGCATGGTTCCCGCGGTGACGACCGAAAGGACGAGGGTCGCCGCGACGGAGATGGTGTTGAGCCCCGCAAAGACGCTGTAGGACGTCGTCTTGGGGAGCGCAGCCATAATCAGGGAGAACACGAGGGGACAAGCGAGCAGGGCGACCGTCAGCATTGAAACATCCATGGCCTACCCCTTCAATTCGGTCAGGTCGTGGGAGTCGAGCGACTTGGTGTCGTTCCAGATCCTCACGACGACGGCGGACATGATGATGACGGCGAAAATGGCGTCGGTGGCGATGCCGATCTCGATGATCTCGGGGGCCGTGGGCGCGAGCAGGGCGAGCGTCACGTGGCTACCGTTCTCCATAAGGCAGTACCCGAAGATTTGCTTGAGGATGTTGCGCTGGGAGATGATGCACGTGAGGCCGACGAAGAAGTGCGCGAAGCTGATGGCGAGGGCCGGAGTAGCCACCTCAGCGGTGGGCAGGCTCAGGCGCGTGACCACTGCGAAGCAGATGGCCACCTCCAGACCGGTGAGGATGATGGTCCAGGCCGGCTTGACGGAGGAGGTCAACGTGCTATCGGCAGGCGAACCCATCTTTTTGTAGGCACGGTTGAGAATGAACGGAACGAGGATCACCTTGGTGACGAAGGCCGACGCGGCCCACATGAGAAGCTCGGTGGCACCGGTGGTGAGGCCCAGGGTGAGCAGCACGCCCACCAGGACAACCGACTGGATCGCGTACCACTTGATGGCGGACGGGATGGTCTTAGAGACGACCACCATGGTGGAGGTCACGATCAGAAGACCGCCCAGGATATTGACTAACGAATAACCCATGTCCTACCTCCTAACCCATCCAACTAGAGGACAGAGGACCGGCGACGACGACCATGATCATGAGGACGACGAACACGAACGCCATGGCGCGCGGAAGGGGCTGGCCGGCGGCCACGGTCTCGCTCGGCTCACCGGGCAGGACCTTACCCATCCAACGCAGGAACCATGCGAAGGTGGCGACGGTCTCGACGACCATGACGCACACGAGGACGAAGATGACCGTGTTGGAAGCACCAACCGCGAAGCCACCGGAAATAATCTGGAACTTGGAGAAGAACGTGCTCATGGGGGGCACGCCGGCGATTGCGGTCGCGGCGACCGCGAAACCCACGCCCGTGACCGGGTACTTCTTCATGAGGCCCTGGATCTTGGGCAACATACGGGTTCCCAGCGTGAAGCTGAGGGAGCCGGCGATGAGGAAGAACAGGGTCTTGGTGAACGCGTGGTTGAAGATGTGCTCGACGGCGCCGTTGAACGCCATTTGGCTTCCGAACACGGAGAGGCCCAGGCCGAAGAACACGTAGGCGAGCTGCGCGATCGTCGAGAAGGCGAGCAGGCGCTTCATATCCTTCTGGGGCAGATACATGAGGAAGCCGAAGAGCATGGTCACGACGGCGTCGATGATGGCGACCCAACCGACGATCTCGGGGATATCGCCGGCGCTCGCAAGAGCGCGGGCGAACACGCACACGCCGACCTTAACCATAGACGCGCCATGGAGGTAGGCGGAAACGGGCGTGGGGGCCTCCATTGCGGAGGGCAGCCACATGTAGAGCGGAAACTGGGCGGACTTGGCCCAAGCGGCGAACAGGATGAGCAGCAGCACGACGGTCTTCATACCGGAATCGAGCTGGGAGATCGCGCTCAGCGCGAACGTGCCGGTTCCGGCGAACAGGAAGGCCGCGCCGATGTAGAGTCCCAGAGCGCCGATGTGGGTGATGATGAGTGCCTTCATACCGGCCTTCTTGGCCGTGGGCGTCATGTAGTAGCTGATGAGGCCCCAGGAGCACACGCCGGTAATCTCGAAGAAAACGAGCTGGCCGACGATGGTGGAGCTATAGGCGAGACCGGCCATGGCGCCGATGAACGTGGAGAAGTACACGTAGAAGCGACGACGGGGCGCGTCGGGATGCTCCTTGTTCTTATCGCTCATATACGGGAACGAATAGATGACGACGAGCAGACCGATAGCGACGAACGCGGGTGCGAGCAGCGTGCTCATCCGGTCGAATATGAAGCCCATGACCAAGGTCTGACCCATACTCGCCCAGGTTACATCGACCGCGTTCATGCCGTTTCCGGCAAACGTCGCGGCCAAGCCAACGGAAGCGACCGTGGCGATGCCGCCGGCAAAGGCGCAGATCCATTTAGCGTAGGGACGCGGCAGCATGACGATGAGCAGGGAGCCCAGCATGGGGACGGCGATTGCCACCATGGCAAAGAGGGACAAGCTCGATTCGATTGACATAGTTTCTCCCTTCTCCCTACACGCCTACGACGACGAAGACGAACGCGAGGACCGCGATGCCGACGACGGCCCAGGTCTGGTTACCGAGCACCTTGAAGCGCGAACGGGAAACGGAGTTCTCGAGCACGCCGCAGACGACGAAATCGACCAGGCACTTGACGAGGAAGACGACGGCGCCCACGAGAGCGGTGACGCCGATGGTCGCGGGCTCTCCCCAGGGGATGAAGATGGAGGTGAACCAAGCGACGACCACGACCTGCTTCATGCCCATGGCGAGCTTCATCATGGCCAGGGACGGGCCGGAGAGCTCGGCGAGCGGGCCCTCCTGGAGCTCCTGCTCGGCTTCGGCCTGATCGAACGGAAGCTTGCCGAGCTCCATGTAACAGGCGGCCGCGAAGGCGACGCCAGCGAGGATAACGGCGACGACGCTCGAGACGTTGCCCGTAACGATGTGCTGGCCCATGGTCGCAATGTCCGTGGAGCCGCACACGATGGCGACGGTGAACAGCGCGATGAGCATGGACGGCTCGATGAGCACGCTCATGAGCAGCTCGCGGATACCGCCGAAGCCCGCGTAGGCGTTGGAGGAATCCACGCCGGACAGTGCGAAGAAGAAGCGGGACAGCGCGAGCGCGTACATGATGGTGATGGCGTCACCAAAGACGGGCATGGGGCTCTCGAGCGTGAACATGGGCAGACCCATGGCGAGCATGAACGACACCGCGAGGAACAGCGGCGGCATGATGCGCAGCACGAAGCTCGAGTCGGAACTCACGGACTCGGGACGCGCCATGAGCTTCGCGAGGTCCCGGTAATCCTGAAGGATGGACGGACCGCGGCGATTGTGCATCTTCGCGCGAATCACACGGGCGAGGCCGGAGAAGAAGGGCGCGACCAGCATGACCACGAGGCCCTGCGCTATCGCAAGAACGATGTTCATAATATCCTCTCCCCTCTCTAGACCATAACCACGGCGAGCACGAGGAAAACCACGAGCGCCGCGACGATGTAGCAGATGTATACGGAGTAGTTGCCGCCCTCGATTTTGGAGGCGAGGCCGGCCAGCTTGTCGGCACCCTCGCTCGGTGCATCGACCAGGAAACGGTCGGGCAGGGGCTCGACGCCCTGGGCGACACCGGTGAGCTTCTGGAACACGTGCGCGATGGACCAGCAGATCTTGGTGCATACCTCGCGCAGGGTGTAGAGCGGGCCCATGAAGAGCTCGACGTCGGACGCGAAGCTCGTGGCGACGACGGGCATGTGCTCGTTGGGCTCGTAGCCGCACGCCCAAGGGTCGGTCTTCTTAGCGGGGGCCTTGGTGCCGAGGCAGAACCTCAACACGAACGCGAGGCCGGTGAGGACCACGAGCGCGATGGCGATCGCGGGGGTGGAGGTGGCGGCACCGGAAATCTCGTTCACCAGAGACACGCCCGAGGTGGCCGTGACGGCGGAGCCGGCAAGCACGCTCTGGGCGACGTCGCCCAGAACCGGGGCGATGACGGGAGAGCCGATTCCCAGCACCACGCAGATGGCCGCGAGGAGCATCTGCGAGAACAACATCGGAGCCGGGGACTCCTTGGCGTTCGCAGCCTCCTGGGAACGCGGGCTGCTCGCGAACGAGACGCCGTAGGCCTTCACGAAGCACGTAACGGCCAGGGCACCGGTGATGGCGAGCGCGGCCGCGGAGGCGACGGCGAACACCATGACGACCGGGTCGGAGAGCGTCGAGATGTTGAACAGGGACTGGTAGGTGAACCACTCGGAAACGAAGCCGTTGAGCGGCGGGATGGCCGAGATGGCAAGAGCGCCGATGAGGAAGCAGACGGCCGTGACCGGCATGCGGCGGAACAGACCGCCCATCTTCTCCATGTTGCGCGTACCCGTGGCATAGAGCAGGGAGCCCGCGCCGAGGAACAGCTCGCCCTTGAACATGGCGTGGTTGAGCGTGTGGTAGAGGGCGGCCATGAGCGCGATCGTCGCGATGACGTCGTTGCCCAGGGCGTGCGCCGTCATGGACGCGCCGACACCGAGCAAGATGATGCCGATGTTCTCGACGGAGTGATAGGCAAGCAGGCGCTTGATGTCGTGCTCGTGGAGGGCGTAGACGACACCCAGGACCGACGAGATGGATCCGAAGACCAGGACCATGAGGCCCCACCAGAGCTGGACGCCCGAACCCGCGAGCAGGTCGAGACCGACCTTGAGGATTCCCAGGATGCCGATCTTGATCATGCCGCCGGACATGAGGGCGGACACGTTGGACGGCGCCTCGGGGTGCGCCTGGGGCAGCCAGGAGTGCAGCGGGATGATACCGGCCTTCGCGCCAAATCCGAAGAACGCGAGGACGAAGCACGCGGAGGAGACGGCGGGTCCAAAGTCATGCGTACGGAAATCACTGAAGCTGAAGGAACCGCCCACGCCGTTGGTCATGAGCAGGAAGCTCGCCATGATGAGAACGAAGCCCACGTGCGCGATGACGAAGTAGAGCCAACCGCCCCTAATGGAGTTCTTGTTCTCCTCGATAACGACAAGGAAGTAGCTCGTAAGGGACATGAGCTCAAAGGCGACCAGGAACCAGAACACGTTGTCGGCGGTGATGACGAGCATCATCGAGGCGACGAAGGTGTTCATAAAGAAGCCGGCGCGCCCGACCTTGCCCGGGTACTCGTCGAAGTAGGACAGACCGTAGATGAAGCCCGCAAAGGCGAGAATCGAGATGAGGACCACGATCAGGCCCGCAAGGCCGTTGAGCAAGAGCTCGAGACGGGCGAACGGGAAGAAGAAGACCGTGTTTAGGGACGAAACGTCGCCAAGCACGGCCTCGAGGCCCGCGATGAACGACAGCACGGCCGCGACGGCGCCGATAAGGCAGCCGGCGGTCTTGGCGGCGTTGTCGGCCTTAATCAGCAGAACCGAGGCGAGCGCACCGATGCACGAGACGGCAAGCGATGCGATAAACAGCGTCATGCTATCCATTGTTTACGCTCCCTTCTGCTTTCTCGGACAGACCCTGGGCCACAGCCGCCACGTCGACGGCAGGGCCGTTCTCGATCGAACGCAGGCGCTTGGCCTCGTCGAGTTCGCGATCTGCCGCGCCGCCCATGACGGTGAGCGCCTTGGTGGGGCAAGCCGCCACACAGTGCGGACCCTCGGGGTCGAAGGCGCACAGGTCGCACTTGACGGCACAGGTGTACTGGCCGGGCGCCCACGTAAGCAGGCTGCTCAGGGACTTAGGGTACGAAGGCGTCGGATCGCACATGCCTGCGACGCCGGCGATAGACGTGCCGTCGGGATGGATGGCACCGAAGGGGCACGCGATGGCGCACAGCCTGCACCCGATGCACTCCTGCTCCTTGACGTGGATGCGGTCGCCATCGTGCTCGATGGCATTCACCGGGCAGACCTCGGCGCAAGGGGCACCCTCGCAATGGTGGCAGGCAAGGGCGGCCGAAATACCGCCGGTCTTCACGAGCGCCAGGCGCGGCGTATCCTGAAGACCCTGCATCCGGTGGGCGTCGGCACAGGCGGACTGGCATGTTCCGCAGCCGATGCACCTCTCCGGGTTGATATCGATGAAGCGGTTCATCCCCACTTCCTTTCAAAATAACGGGCCGGGCTCCCGAACGTACGGGACGCCCGGCCCAAAAAGCCAACGAGAACGGGACTACACGATTTGATTCACGTGTGCCTCGTCGTCGAACTTGGCGGCGCCGGGCTCAACATCCTGGGGAGCGGCAGCGTCCACCAGAGCCTGCTTGAGCTCGGTGTACTGACGCTCCACCTCGCCCTCGGCCCACACCTGGTCGGCGATGGCGTCGACCTGGCAGGCAGAGAACTTGTCCTCGGGCGTGTGCGAGACCGGGTCGACCTTGTGCATGGTCAGCTCGTTGCACTTGCCGATCCACCACTGGTAGGTCATGTAGACCGTGCCCTTGTTGATACGGTCGGACACGTCCGCGCGGCTGTAAACCTGGCCGCGGCGGGAGTGGATGCTCACGATGTCGCCGTTCTTGATGCCGCGGGCCTTCGCGTCCGCGGGATTCATGCGAACGAAGCCGGGCTCGTCGGCAAGCAGTGCCAGCGTCTTGCAGTTGCCGGTCATAGAACGGCAGCTGTAGTGGCCGACCTCGCGGACGGTGCAAAGGATGAGCGGGTACTCATCGTCGGGAAGCTCGGAGGGCGCCTCCCAGTCGTGCGCCATCAGGTTGGCACGGCCGTCCTTGGTAGTGAACTTGCCGCCCGCGAACATGTCGGGGGTGCCATGGTCGTTCACATCGGAGCTCTTGACAGGCCACTGAGCGTAGCCGCCCTCGGGAGCCATCTTCTCGTAGGTCGCGCCCACAAAGTTGGGGCACAGGCTAATGCACTCGTTCCAGATCTGCTCGGTGTTGTCGTAGTGCATGGGATAGCCCATGCGTGTGGACAGGTCGGCAAAGATCTCCCAGTCGTGACGGCACTCGCCCTTGGGCGGAACAGCCGCGTCAAAGTGCTGGAAGCTACGGTCGGATGCGGTAAAGACACCCTCGTGCTCGCCCCAAGAGGTAGCGGGCAGGATGACGTCGGCGAGCATGGTCGTCTGCGTCATAAAGATGTCCTGGCAAATGAACAGATCCAGCTCGGAGAGCGTCTTGCGCATACCGGCCGAATCGGGCTCGGTCTGCACCGGGTCCTCGCCGTAGTTGTAGAAGCAGTGCACCTTGCCCTCGTCGACCAGGTGGCCCAGGTCGGTGAGCTTGTAACCCTCCTCGAGCGGGAGCTTTTCCTCGGGTACGCCCCAAGCCTTGGCAAACTTGGCACGCACTGCCGGGTCGGTGACCTTCTGGTAGCCAGGGTACAGGTTAGGCAGCATGCCCATATCGCAGGAGCCCTGGACGTTGTTCTGACCACGCACGGGCGCGAGGCCGGAATTGGGTTTGCCGATCTGGCCGGCAACGCAGGCGATGGAGGCGATGGTGTGCACCGTCTTCAGGTTCTGCTTCTGCTGGCATACGCCCATACCCCAGCCAATGATGGCAGAGGGCTTCGCCGTGGCGTACATCTCGGCAGCTTGGTGGATCAGCGCGGGCTCGACACCCGTGATGTCCTGTACGGATTCGGGAGTGTAGTTCTTGATGGTCTCCCACCACTCGTCAAAGCCGTTCGTGTGCTCGGCGACGAATTCCTTGTCGTAGAGGCCATCGTTGACCAAGCAGTTGGCAAAGGCGTTGAGGAACGCGACGTTGCAACCGTTCTTGATCGGAAGGTAGAGATCGGCGATACGCGCGGTTTCGATATGGCGCGGATCGGCGACGATGATCTTGCAACCCTTTTCTTTGGCTCGCACGATACGCCTTGCGACGATGGGGTGCGAATCGGCAGGGTTATAGCCGAAGAGGAAAATGCAGCCCGCATCCTCCATACCGGGGATGGAGCATGACATGCAACCTGAACCAACCGTGTCCATCAGACCGAGGACAGTAGGGCCGTGTCAAGTACGGGCGCAGTTGTCCACGCTGTGGGTGCCGATGCACGCACGCGTAAACTTCTGCATGACGTAGTTCGCCTCATTGCCGCCGCCTCGCGAAGAGCCGGTGGTCATGACAGCGTTAGGACCATATTCGTCAATTATGGCCTGCATCTTAGATGCGGTGAAATCCAGTGCCTCGTCCCAGCTTACGCGCTCAAGATCCGCGCCCTTGGTGCGGCGGATCATCGGGTGCAGTACGCGAGGAGTCAAGATCTTGGTGTCGTTGATGAAGTCGTAGCCGCTCATGCCCTTAAGGCACAGCTCGCCCTGATTGGTGATGCCGTTGAGCGGTTCGGTACCCACGACCTGGCCGTTTTGGACCAAGAGGTTAAACTGGCAACCGGCACCGCAGTACGGGCAAATCACTTTATGCTTCTCCATGACACCCTCCTTCCTTTCTCTGCTACCGAATACTCGGTACTTATTTGACAATCATTGGGCCTGTCGCCCGACGCTTACGCCTCGTTTTCGATGGTGGCGCGGGCACGCTCGGCAGTCAGTTCTGCCAGACGCTCCTCGTCCACCAGGGTGAGGCCCTTGGTCGGACACGCCTCGGCACACGCCGGACCGCCGGGACGGTCCACGCACAGGTCGCACTTGAGCACGAAGCTCTTAGTCTGCGAACCCACGCGAACGTCACCCATCAAGACGGGGACCTGCGTGGTCGCCACGCTCACGGCACCAAAGGGGCAGGCCATGACGCAGCTCTTGCAGCCGATGCAGTTGTCCTCGTTGACGCCGATGCGATGGTTCTTTGGATCAAAGAACAAGGCGCCCGTAGGACAGGCCTTCGCGCACGGAGCGTCCTCGCAGTGGTGACATGCCACCGGCGCGGAGATCTCGTAGGTGCGCGTTACGCGCAAGCGAGGTGCGGCGATGTTGCCGGGAATATCGTGTGCCTCGATGCACGCCGCCATACAGGTTTGGCACCCAATGCAGCGTGAGGAATCGGCCACGACTCGTTTATTGCCCATGTTGTTCACTCCCTCCTGAATCCCATGCCGGAGAGACCCTGCCGACGTTGCCCCGGACCGCCCGTGGTCCGGCATCGGCGTATCGAGTGCATGCGGCGAAACAGGCACTTCGATAGAATTCCTCCAACGATATACAGGTTAAATATACGCAGTTGCAGGGGGCAAACTTGAGCATAGGCCCTGCAATACGGGTGTATTGCAGGGGTTTTAGCAGGTTGGAATTATTCTCTAGAAGCTATAAAGGTGAGTGTATTACATGCGTACAACCAGGGGAGATTTCACGCTCGTTTATAAAGGATGTAATACGTTTGATATATATTTCGCGCTCATTAACTTGAGTGCAATAAAGCAGTGGTTATAACATTGGCTATTATTAGCTAATGCTGTATTTGCCCATTCATATTGCACGCTCATTAAGGGGGCCAGTGATGTCATCGACTCAAAAAAGAGCCATCCTGCAGGTGCGCATTCGCGAGGAAGACAAGCAGCATGCCGAGCGTCTCTACGACGCCATGGGCACATCGCTCGCCGAGGCTGTCCGTTTATTTGTCGCGCAAAGCATTTTGATGCGCAAGCTCCCCTTTCAGCGGGTCGCCGTGCGCTCAAAGGACGGCACCGCCGCCTATGGATCGCTCAAAGCATATGGTGACCCCAATCGCCGCGCCGAGGAGCGCAATGCCTGGATTGAATACCTTGCCACAGAAAGCGACGATTCGATTTTGGGTCCCGAGGAAGTAGATATCCATGAGTAGCACCATCATCGACGAGACCGTCATCCTACGCTACCTGCTTGACGACGACGAAGTTCTGTCACCGCGCGCCGCCAAGGTCATCGCCACGCGCACCGCTCGCGTCTACCCCGAAATCATCACGCGCGTCGTGGTCACGCTGCGCGACGTCTATAAGGTTCCCCGCGTTGAGATTGCTGCGGCCATGAAAAGGTTGCTCGATGACGTCATGGTCGACGAGCCCACCGTTGTCGCCCTTGCCGTCAAACTCTTTGGCAAGACCCATATGGACTTTTCCGACTGCCTCCTCGCAGCCCGAACCGCCATCTACAACGATGATGTCGTGAGCTTTGGCAAGCCCATCATCCAAGGCATGATCGATTACCGCCGCAAACGCCAAACCGCCGCCGAAACCCGCGACCGCGCCGCCGAAGCCCGAAGTCACAGCACCGACTCCACCATCGACAAGCTCCGCCACCGCCCCCGCAGCTAACCCCATCCCCTCCTAAGTTGCGGTGAAATACGGACTGATTTATGCC
>CAJMBB010000050.1 GCA_905211615.1 uncultured Collinsella sp.
GCCGGCGAACGCCCAGCCCTTGCGGGTCGGGGCGGTCTTGGGCAGCGCGAAGGTGAACGAGGTCTTGCCCGGCTCGGTGGTCTTGGTCTGGGAGGCGGGGCCGGCCTTGGTGTCGCCGCCGTTCTCGTCGAAGGTCACGGTGACGTCGCGGGGCACCCACTTCCACTGGGCGTAGACGGTCGTGGACTTGGAGACCTCGGTCTTGTCGGTGAACTGATCGCCCGACCCGTCCCTCTCGGTGTTCCAGCCGGCGAACGCCCAGCCCTTGCGGGTCGGGGCGGTCTTGGGCAGCGCGAAGGTGTAACTGTCCTTATCTGCAGTCTTATCTTGCAAAAACTTTTGAGGATAAGCAGGATCACCTGCGCCATTATCATCAAAAGTCAGCGATAACTTTGCTGCGACCTGCCACATGTGAAAATCATCAGTACCGTCGGCATCCTTGACGCGCTTAAGGTAATAACCCTCACCAACCGCATCCTCGTTGCCAAGAATAAAAGTGCTTTGCTTAGGTGCATCACCACTAGCTTTGGAGAGTACGTAGTTATCTCCGAGTGACGGCACTTTCAAATTCTGCCAATTGTTCGGATCCACCGTATTAACAGTAGTCTTCCCTGACGATTCCCCCTTTACAATAAGGGGAATGTCACCGCCATCATCCGTGCCATCATAGTTATTAGTGACAGCCGGCAGTCTAATTTCAGCGTCATCGCCACGGTAATTTCCTTGGAATAATGCGGGCGCCATTAAGGCAAGTGTGCCCTTATTAATAACGGCACCTTTCAAATTACTTGAACCGTGATCGATGAGAATGCCATTACTGCCAATAGAAGTGGTTCCCTTAACAAAAATATCGTTATAGTTTTTCGCAGTATTGTATTGTTGCTCCCAAGTACCATTGATATCGGCATAACCATATACGTAGGCTTGAGAGCCAGCTGTCGTCAAAACGCTGCCCTCATCTACCCGAAGGCCATTGTCTTCAATTAATTCATAGCTAGAAGCATTGTTGCAGCCAAATTTGGTCGTTACATTTGTATTCGATTGACCAGTAATAGCGATCTTATTTACAGAAGAAATCGTACCGACCGTAATTTCGGATTTATCAGTAACATTCAAAGCAGATGCGTACTTAATATAAGGAATCTCAGCCACAGTCCCCGCAATATTGATTGTGGGAGAAGAAGACCCCTTGGGAAGCCCATAGTACACACCCGTAACGCCCGTAGCTATTTCCGGTCGTCCAGCAATATTAATGAAGGAACCGTCAGAAATCGATACATTCTTGTTCGAAGTCAACGAAACGTAGCCAACACTGCCGCTATTCAGACTGATAGACAGCTTTCCTCCAGCCTTTACGCTCGATCCCTCATCCGACGAATTGGTCAGGTCGTTCTCGCAGAAAACATACCCATGAGAATCGCCCGCTTCATCCCTCAGCTCAACGCCAGAAGCGTTCACGGCGATATCACCGTTTACAGTACTCCACTCTGCTCCATAAATAGAGCCAACATGGGAGCCATGGACATTAACGGCAATAGATCCACCAACGTTCGCTTTCTTCGAACCTTCAATATATGGGACATCATTGGGTATCGAACCACCCTTATCCCAGCCCCAAACATTCTCGTAAGCATCGATAACGACATCGCCATCGACCTCATAAACTCCATCCGGGATCATCTGTCCTGCGCCAGTTATTGACCAATTGCCATTAAGACGAAGCGTTTTGTCGGTGTTTTCATAAGTACTGCTGCCCGCAATAATATGAATGTTGCCTTTAATAGGCGCAGGGTCACCAAAATGACCGCAAATTTCATTTACCCGACCCGAGCGAACATCAAGCGTCACGTTGCCGCGCATCTCGCAACCGTAAGTGCCTTCGATAGCAGGAGAAACATCGGAGTTGCCATTGTCGTAAACAAGCGTGGCGTTACCACCTACATAAACAGCAGGAGAGCCGTTTCCATCGCCACTCGAGCCATCGCCGCGCATGCAACCGGGATTAACGTGATTACCGCTAGCCATGCAAAGGTTACCGCTGATCTCAAGATAGGTGTCATGCTCGACGGACCCTTGATATGAACCACCAATGACGTCATGAAGGCCAGCGCCACTACCAGGATTGATATATCCAGACGCGGCTATCACCACATGTGTGTGGTCGACAGTCGACTTATAGCCGCCGCCATAAAGTGTTCTAGAGAGCTTGAGCTCGCAGTTACGAGTGAACACAGTATCGAAACCATTGCAATAGAATTTATCTAGACCAACAACTTCGACGTTGTCAAAAGTACAAGGTCCGGAAAGCATGGCACGGCTGGAGAAGCGCAAGGTTGCGTGATTATCACCGTCACTCGTCACGGTAATCTTCTTGTTAGCAACGCCGAAAGTCGAAACGTAATCTTGGGTCGGCACCACAAAAGACGAGCCGCCTTTTAGGACAAGTCTGATCTCCGATAAATTATCAGAGGAGATTTTATTCAGCGCATCCTCAAATGTTGATTGATCATTGACTTGATAAACACCAGATTCTGCTGCATCAGAATTCGATTCATCAGATGTTTCATTCACATTCACATCGTTTGACTGCTTACCCGAGACATCAGATTCAGGTTTTTGATCATCACTTGAAACCGAATTGTCGTTAGACGAAGCCTCGACCGAACCCCCCCCCGACACAGAGGCACTATCAGTAGATTCATTAGACAGATTCTCCGAAGTCGTGTTTTGTTGAGGGTCATTATTCACTATTTCATCAGCAAATACGCCCGTAGGGATAGTATTAAACACGAACAAAAAGGAGACGAGCCAAACGAGAGCTCGCCTGCAGCGTGGCAATCTCACAAACCGACCTTTCCACTTACCTGACATGAACCGGTAAGGGCGACAAAATGCCCAGAGGGAAAGGCATAGATTTCACTCTTACTGAATGTGCCGTCTGACACATTGGGTTTAGTTTATTACCAGTGTTTTGTCTGACAAGAGAACGCGTTTATTGCCATGAAATAGAAACGACCCATAATATGTGTCACGACCAGCCGGAATTAATCGATGTGCATTAATTTCCTAAGACCTAATAAACAAACAATGAACAAACTCCACACCATAGCCATGGGGAAACTAGGAATTCGCCGGGATAAAATGTTCACCTTTTAGTTAAATGGTTAAAACGCTTCAGTTTATTGAAGCGTTTTAGTGTGCCTTTTACAGGAATCTTACCGTTCGCCGAATAATTTCTTGCTATCATGCAAGGCGTAGGGTAAATCTCCGATCGCAAGGAGACACAAATGGTGAAAAAGTCACCGGAAAACACTACTCCCGCAATTGTGGACAACGTAGAGGCGCTTGAGGCTAAGCTCGCTCAGATGCGAGAGGCCCAGGCGCTTTTTGCTACGTACACGCAGGAGCAGGTCGACAAGATCTTCTATGAGGCCGCCATGGCCGCCAACAAGGCTCGTATCCCGTTGGCGAAGTTGGCCATCGAGGAGACCGGCCGCGGCGTTCTTGAGGACAAGGTCATCAAGAACCACTACGCCGCAGAGTACATCTACAACGCTTACAAGAACACCAAGACCTGTGGTGTCCTGGAGCGCGACGAGGCTTACGGCATCACCAAGATCGCCGAGCCCATCGGCATCGTGGGCGCCGTCATCCCGACGACCAACCCCACCTCCACCGCGATCTTCAAGACGCTGATCTGCCTGAAGACCCGCAACGCCATCATCATCTCCCCGCACCCGGCTGCCGCCAAGTGCACCATCGCCGCCGCCAAGCTCGTGCTTGACGCTGCCGTCAAGGCCGGCGCCCCCGAGGGCATCATCGGCTGGGTCGATGTCCCCTCCATCGAGCTGACCAACATGGTCATGCGCGACGTCGACATCATCCTCGCCACCGGTGGCCCGGGCATGGTCAAGGCCGCTTACTCCTCGGGCAAGCCCGCCCTGGGCGTTGGCGCCGGTAACACCCCGGTCGTCATCGACGACACCGCCGACGTGCTGCTCGCCGTCAACTCCATCATCCACTCCAAGACCTTCGACAACGGCATGATCTGCGCTTCCGAGCAGTCCGTGACCGTCATCGACACCATCTATGACCAGGTCAAAGCCGAGTTCCAGAAGCGCGGCTGCTACTTCGTCAAGCAGGGTGCCGAGATGGAGGCCCTGCGTGCCGCCATGTTCAAGAACGGCGCTCTCGATCACCGCATTCCCGGCATGGCTGCCGCCAAGATCGCCGAGCTCGCCGGCATCGAGGTTCCTGCCAAGACCAAGATCCTGATCGCCGAGGTCAACTCCACCGACCCCGCCAAGGAGGAGTTCTCCCACGAGAAGCTCTCCCCGGTCCTGGCCATGTATCACGCCAAGGACTTCCAGGAGGCCGTCGACAAGGCCGAGCACCTGGTGCTCGCCGGTGGCCCGGGCCACACCGCCTCTCTGTACGTGCACCCCGCCCAGGCCGAGAAGATCAGCCTGTTCGAGCACGTCATGAAGGCCTGCCGTATCGTCATCAACACCCCGTCCTCGCACGGCGGCATCGGTGATCTATACAACTTTGGCATGAAGCCGTCTCTGACCCTGGGCTGCGGCTCCTGGGGCGGCAACTCCGTCTCCGAGAACGTTGGGGTGAAGCACTTGATCAACGTTAAGACTGTGGCCGAGCGCCGTGAGAACATGCTGTGGTTCCGCGCTCCCGAGAAGGTCTACTTCAAGAAGGGTTCCACGCCCGTCGCTCTCGACGAGCTCGGTACCGTCATGGGCAAGAAGCGCGCCTTCATCGTCACCGACCAGTTCCTCTTCAAGAATGGCAACACCCGCGCCATCGAGGCCAAGCTCGACGAGATGGGCATCGCCCACGACTGCTTCTACGACGTCGAGCCCGATCCGTCGCTGCAGTGCGCACGTCGCGGCGCCAAGCAGATGGCTCTCTTTGAGCCGGACGTCATCATCGCCGTCGGCGGTGGCTCAGCTATGGACGCCGGCAAGATCATGTGGATGATGTACGAGCACCCCGAGTGCAAGTTTGAGGACATGGCCATGGACTTCATGGACATCCGCAAGCGTATCTTCACTTTCCCCGAGATGGGCAAGAAGGCCTACTTCGTCGCCGTCCCGACCTCTTCGGGTACCGGCTCCGAGTGCACGCCGTTCGCCATCATCACCGACAAGGAGACCGGCATCAAGTGGCCGCTCGCCGACTACGCGCTGCTCCCCAACATGGCTATCGTTGACGCCGACAACTGCATGACCGCCCCGCGCGGCCTGACCGCTGCCTCCGGCATCGACGTCATGACCCACGCCATCGAGTCCTACGTCTCCATCATGGCTTCCGACTACACCAAGGGCCTCTCCGAGCGCGCTGCCAAGCTCGTCTTCGAGAACCTGCCCTCCAGCTTCACGAACGGCGCCAAGGACCCGCACGCCCGCGAGGAGATGCACAACGCCTCCTGCATGGCCGGTATGGCCTTCGCCAACGCCTTCCTGGGCCTCAACCACTCCATGGCCCACAAGCTCGGCGCTTTCCATCACCTGCCCCACGGCCTCGCAAACGCTGTCATCCTGACCCGCGTCATGCGCTACAACGCCGCTGAGGCTCCCGTCAAGATGGGTACCTTCTCCCAGTATCCTTACCCCAACGCGCTGCACAACTACGCCGAGATGGCCAAGTACTGCGGCATCGAGGGCAAGGACGACAAGGAGGTCTTCGAGAACTTCATCACGAAGCTCGAGGAACTCAAGGACTTCATCGGTGTCAAGAAGACCATCGCCGACTACGGTGTTGACGAGCAGTACTTCCTCGACACCCTCGACGAGATGACCGAGCAGGCATTCAACGACCAGTGCACCGGCGCCAACCCGCGCTACCCGCTCATGAGCGAGATCAAGGAGCTCTACCTGGACGCCTACTACGGCCGCGAGCCTCAGGACTACGCCGTCTGCTAGTTTTAGCACGGTTTTTAACGGCGGGGGTGCACGGGTGTTTCACACACCCCCGCCGTCGCTTCTATCGCATCGTTGAAAGGATGCAACCATGCTGCTACCCGATTCCAAGACCGAGCTCGTCCGCCGTGGCAACAAGGTCGTTTAC
Source organism: uncultured Collinsella sp. (assembly GCA_905211615.1). Lineage (GTDB taxonomy): Bacteria > Actinomycetota > Coriobacteriia > Coriobacteriales > Coriobacteriaceae > Collinsella. The sequence goes on from CAJMBB010000050.1 coordinate 6,082, forward strand.
GACCTGGGCGACAAGATCGTCAAGGTCTTTAACGAGACCAAGCCTGTCTCCGACGTGTTCAACGAGGCTTTGAATCTTGCCCGCATCAATGAGTGCGGCATCCGCAGCCCCAAGGCTCTCGAGGTTTCCCAGCTCGAGAACGCCAACGGCTGGGCGCTCGTGACCGAGAAGGTTCCGGGCACCACCCTTGCCGAGAAGATGACTGCCGAGCCCCAGCGCTTTGGTGAGTACCTCGAGATGTTCGTCGACCTCCAGATCGAGATCCACGGCTACACCTCCCCGCTGCTCAACCGTCAGCGCGACAAGTTCGCCCGCATGATCGACAGCCTTGATCAGCTCAATGCCACCACGCGCTACAACCTTCAGGAGCGTCTGGACGGCATGACCAAGGAGTTCAAGGTCTGCCACGGCGACTTCAACCCCTCCAACGTCATCGTCGGCGACGACGGCCAGCTCTATGTATGCGACTGGGCACACGCCACCCAGGGCTCCCCTGCTGCCGACGTTGCCACCACCTACCTGCTCTTCGCCCTCAACAGCAAGGATCAGGCTGAGGCCTACCTGGAGCTCTACTGCGACCGCGCCGACATGCCCATGCAGGTCGTGCGTCAGTGGACGAGCATCGTCGCCGCTTCCGAGCTCGCTCGTAAGCGCAACGTGAACGATGAGTTCCTGAAGAACTGGATCGACGTCGTCGATTATCAGTAATATCTGAGCGATTTATTTCGCATCGGAGGCACAAAGGGAAACCCCACAGCTCGAATGGGCTGTGGGGTTTTCCTTTTAGATATCGAGGATGCCACAAGATAAAAGGACGGCCCCACATCTCCCCGATCTGGAGAAATGCGGGGCCGTCCCGTATATCGAACTACAAGCGAAATCGTCGATTAACGGCGGGCCGCCTTAACAAGCTCGGCAACCTTGGCGACGACCTCGTCGATCGCCACGTCCTCACGCTCGCCCGTAGCACGGTCCTTGAGCTCCACAGTGCCATTCTTAAGGCCGCGCTTACCCAGAACGACCTGATACGGGAAGCCCATGAGGTCGTTATCGGCAAACTTAAAGCCGGGACGCTCGTCGCGATCGTCGACGACGACCTCGATACCCTCGGCGCACAGACCGTCAACAATCTGATCGCAGACGGTAGCGCACTCCTCCTTCTTGGGATCAAGCGGAATCACCGCGACCTCGTACGGGGCAACGGAGATCGGCCAGACGATGCCGTGTTCGTCGTTGTGCTGCTCCACGACGGCAGCAAGCGAGCGGGACACACCAACGCCGTAGCAACCCATGATGAGCGGCTTCTCCTTGCCGTCCTCGTCCATAAAGGTGGCACCCATGGCCTCGGAGTACTTGGTGCCCAGCTGGAACACCTGAGAGACCTCGATGCCGCGGGCAGCAGAGAGCGGCTTGCCGCAGTGCGGGCAGGGATCGCCGGCAACGACGGTGACCAGATCTGCCCACTCATCGACGGTAAAGTCGCGCTCGGGGCAGGCACCGGTAAAGTGATAGTCGACCTCGTTGGCACCGCAGGCCCACTGCTTGGACTCGCGCAGGCTCTCGTCGCACACCAGACGGATGCCCTCGGGCAAGTTAACCGGTCCGATAAAGCCCTTGTGCAGACCGTAGGTCTGGAGCTCCTCATCAATCATCATGCGATAGCCCTTGCCAAAGACATGCTCGGCCTTGCAATCGTTGAGCTCGTGGTCACCCGGGACAATGGCCACGACGGGCTTGCCCTCGGCGTCGATGAGTGCCAGAGACTTGCGCGTACCGTTCTCGGGGAAGCCAAAGAACTTGGCGACGGCCTCAATGGTACCCATACCCGGAGTCTCGACCTTGGTGAGCGTGCCGTCGCCGGGGCCCTCGGTCACAACGACCTTGGTGCTTGCCGCCTCGTCATCGGCAGCAAAGCCGCAATCGTCGCAGTAGACGAGCGAGGCCTCGCCGGCGTCAGCCAGAGCCATGTACTCGACGGAGGTGTCGCCGCCGATCTCGCCGGAGTCGGCGACAACGGGCAGAGCCTTGATGTAGCAGCGCTCGCAGATGTTGGCGTAGGCCTGCTTCATCTTGTCATACTCCTCCTGCAGGCTCTCCTGCGTGGCAGAGAAGCTGTAGGCGTCCTTCATGATGAACTCGCGGCCGCGCATCAGGCCAAAGCGGGGACGGAACTCATCGCGGAACTTGTCCTGAATGTGGTACAGATTGACAGGCAGCTGCTTGTAGGAACGCAGCTCATTGCGCACCAGGGCCGTGACGGTCTCCTCGTGGGTGGGGCCCAGCACGAACTCGCGACCATGACGGTCGTCAAAGCGCACAAGCTCCTTGCCATAGGCATCGATACGGCCGGACTCACGCCACAGCTCGGCGTCGACCATAATGGGCATCATGAGCTCCTGAGCGCCCGCAGCGTCCATCTCGTCGCGCACGATGTTCTCGATCTTGCGAATCGAGCGCCAAGCAAGCGGCAGGTAGGAATACAGGCCGGCGGCCTCCTTGCGGATCATGCCGGCACGGAGCAGCAGGCGGTGACTGGCGAGCTCGGCGTCCGCCGGATCCTCTTTAAGCGTCGGCGCATAGAGCTTAGACATATACATTGCTCGGGTCATTTATTACTCCTCAATAAGCTTGTCGACCTCGGCCATCAGCGCGTCGACAATTTGATCCTCAGCTACTTTACCAATGATCTGGCCATGCGAAAAGAGCAGGCCCTGACCACGTCCGCAGGCAACACCCAGGTCGGCGTCAGATGCCTCTCCGGGGCCGTTGACCGCACATCCCATCACGGCGATCGAAAGCGGCGCGGAATAGTTCTTAAGCCGCTCGGTGACCTCCTCGGCGATGGGAATAAGGTTAACCTGGCAGCGGGCGCACGTGGGGCACGAGACAATCTCGGGACCACGGCGACGCAGGCCCAGCGACTGTAGAATTCCCCAGGCGACCGGCGGCTCCTCAACCGGATCGGCCGTGAGCGACACACGCATGGTGTCGCCGATGCCTTCGGAAAGCAAGATACCCAAGCCTACAGAGCTCTTGATGGTGCCCTGCAGCTTGGTACCCGCCTCGGTTACGCCCAGGTGAAGCGGAACGTGGGGAATCTCACGCGACAGGGCTCGATAGGTATCGAGCGTCGTTTGCACGCTATGGGCCTTAGCCGAAAGCACAATGTTCGTAAAGCCGCGGTCTTCAAAATGCTTGACGAAACGCTCGCTCGACATCACGAGCTTTTCGGGCTGCGTGAGGTCGTCGCGCTCGGCGATATCCTGCTCAAGCGAACCGGCATTGACGCCGATACGAATCGCACAGCCCGCGGCACCCGCAGCATCGATCACCGCGTCAACCTTGGCCCAATCGCCAATATTGCCGGGATTGATGCGCAGCTTGGCAGCACCGGCCTCAACGGCACCAATGGCGAGTTTATGGTTAAAGTGGATATCGGCGACAATCGGCACCGGAGACTCGGCGCAGATGGTGCGGAAACCCTCAAGTGCGGCCTCGGTGGGCACACTCACGCGCACGATATCGCAGCCAGCCTGCGCCAACGCGCACACCTGCGCAAGCGTTGCCTGGGCATCAGCAGTATCGGTGCAGGTCATAGATTGGACCACCACAGGCGCGCCGCCACCGATCTGCACGCCGCCCACATGCACGGGGCGCGTCAGCTCGCAAGGCAAAGGATGGGATAAAGACAAACCAAACACTCCCCTACAGAATAAATCGAAGGATGTCGGAACGAAGCATATAGACAAACAGCAGCGCAAAGAGCGCGATGCCCACATAGCTCACAATCGTCTGGACCTTGAGCGGAAGCTCGCGGCCCGCAATCTTTTGAATGATCTCGATGACCAGCTTGCCGCCATCGAGTGGTGGGATGGGCAGCAGGTTCATAAAGCCAAGCGAGAACGAAATGAGGGCGGCAAACGAAAGGAACGTGGCAGGGCCGGCAGCAGCAGCCTGTGAGGACATAACGCTAATACCCACGATCGAAGAAGACTGATCGAGAATCTCCATCGTATGCTGCGGCTGGAGTAGGCGCATAACGCCATCCGCCGTCTGTACAACATAGGAGAATGACAGACGCGCCGAGGTGATCGGGTCTAAACGGACCACCTGCATAGAGGCATACACACCCAGGCGCTCGTCCTCTTTGAGCGCAACCGTGGTCGAATGCTGCTTGCCGTCACGCTCGTACTCGATGGCGATATCGTCCTTACCGGCAGCCTTGCCGATGGCATCGTAAACGTCCATCCAGGTAGAGCACGATACTCCGTCAACCGAAAGGATCGCGTCGCCGCCCTCGATACCCGCCTTGGCGGCAATAGACCCCCCGTCAACCTGACCGATCACGTTGGTATCCATCGGCACGGTGACACCCGCAATGGAATAGATACTCATAAGGAGCAAAAAGCCCGTCAAGATATTGACAATAATGCCCGCGAGCAGCATAAAGGCGCGCTTGAGAAAGCTCTGGCCAAGATAGGTGTGCGAACGCTCTTGTGCAAGGAACTCGGCCTCGCCGCACGGCAGCTCCCACGCATCGCCCTCGGCAGTTGAATGTTCGCGATCGAAACGGCGGCCGTCAAAGGTGGTGTAACCCGCCGCATCTCGCGGCAGCGTCTGATACTTGGTGGGATAGTAGCTCGGCGAGGGCTTCTCCCCTTCCTCATACCAGGGTGCGATGGAGCCCCAGCCAAGCAACAGGGCGCATGCCTCAAGCACATCCTCCTCAGAAAGCTCGAGCTCGACAGCAAGGTCGGCCACGGTCACGCGACCATGACGATAGATAGCCGCGAGCACGCGATCGGCACACGAGACGTCGGTCGGATCCATACCGCAGATGGCAGCGTAGCCACCCAGCAGCAGCGGGGTCACGCCAAACTTGGTTCCAATGCGACGCGACGTGTAATGAATGTCAAAGCGGCACGGCAGGCCCAAAAAGAACTCGGTCACACGGACGCCGCAGGCACGCGCCGCCAAAAAGTGGCCGCCCTCGTGCAAAAACACGAGGACGGAAAGCATCAGCAGGCCCCAAAAGACCGATGAGAGAACGCTCAGAACAGTATCCATAAAACGAAAAAGCAATCCTTATGGGTTAGGAACGGGTTGCGGCGAGCACCTGCGCAGCCTTTTCACGCGCCCACGCATCGATGTCGCGAAGCTGCTCAAACGAATCGACCGCCTGCATATCGTGGGCATCCATGCAGGATTCCACAATGCGATCGATATCGGTAAAGCTGCAGCTATCGTGCAGGAAGGCATCGACGGCAACCTCGTTGGCGGCATTGAGCACGCACGGCATGGTGCCGCCCGTCTTGCCGGCACGCTCGGCCAGTGCCAGACAGCGGAAGGTATCCATGTCGGCAGCATCAAACGTGAGCTGCCCCAGCTCGCGAAAATCGATACGAGGCGCCGGGGTATCCCAACGCTCGGGATACGAGAACGCGAACTGGATGGGAATACGCATGTCGGAAGCACCGAGATGCGCCATCACGGAGCCGTCGGCAAACTCGACCATAGAGTGAATCTTGGACTGACGCTGCACGACCACGTTAATGAAATCGAGGTCGCAGTTAAACAGGTGCATGGCCTCGATGCGCTCCAGGCCCTTGTTCATGAGGGTGGCGGAGTCGATGGTGATCTTGGCACCCATGGCCCACGTGGGATGTGCGAGGGCATCGGCACGCGTCACGCGATTGAGCTCGTCGCGCGTGCGGCCAAAGAACGGACCGCCCGAGCAGGTGAGCCAAATGCAGTGGGCCTCGCGCGGGTTCTCACCCAGATAGCACTGGTAGATGGCGGAATGCTCAGAGTCAACTGGAATAAGCTGGCCCGGTTGCGCCAACGGCATAAGCAAGTCGCCACCGACGACGAGGGACTCCTTGTTGGCAAGGGCAAGGCGCTTATTCGAGGTCAAGGCCGCATGGCTCGCCTCGAGACCGGCGGCGCCCACAATAGCGACAAGCACGCAGTCGACATCGTCGCGACGCGCGAGCTCGCAAACCGCCTGCGCGCCAACGCCGAGCTTCGTTCCCTCGGGCAACTCCTGCAGCACGGCATCATCGCCATGAGCGACATCGGCCACGGCAACCGCCGAAACCGAGAACTCGAGGGCAGCGGCAACGAGCTCGAGGGTACTGGAGTTAACGGACAGCGCCGTCACCTGCAGGCAATCGGCATGCTGGCGGCACACATCGAGCGCCTGGGTGCCGATAGAGCCCGTACAACCCAGGATGGCAACGCGAAGGCGTCCATCGGGGCCATACGTCGTCTGGAAGGACATTACAGCACGCCTCCGATCATCAGCAACAGCTGTGCGGTGATGCAGCCGAAGATAAGCGAATCGCTACGATCGAGCATTCCGCCGTGGCCCGGGATAAGGTTGCCGGAATCCTTGACGCCCACACCGCGCTTGATGCGCGACTCGATAAGGTCGCCGATAACGCCCAGAATGGACACGACCACGCCGCACAGCAGCGCATAGGGCAGGCTGAGCTTGTAGAAGTGCGTCGCCCACAGGATGAGCCAAATCAAAACCGAGCCCAGGATGCCGCCAACAAACCCCTCCCAGCTCTTTTTGGGAGAGATCTTGGGAACCATCTTGTGTTTGCCGATACGGCTGCCCACGATGTAGGCAAACGAATCGGAGACCCAAAGGGACGCGCAAACGCCCACTGAAAGCAGGGCGCCGGCAAAACCGGGCACGGCATCGCGCAGCAGCACGATAGCCGACAGCATAAAGCCAGTGTAGATGGGACCCATGAGCGTCACGGCCACATCAGAGATGCGGGTACGCGGCGACCAAACATACCAAATGCCCACAGCGAGCATCAGGGCAAAAAGCAGGGCATTCAGCAACATCGAATCGCCCAACGCCGACAGCGGAAAGAGTACGGCGGCAGCGATACCCATGCGCTCGTTAGCCATCTTGCCATCGAGCCTCGTCATACGGAAAAACTCATAGCAGCACAGACCGCTCATGACAGAAACAAAGATGGCCGTGGGCACGATACCCAAAACCAGGCACAGGATAAAGACAACGGCGTAGACGATAC
>CAJMBB010000051.1 GCA_905211615.1 uncultured Collinsella sp.
GCCCGATCGCCGCCGCAGGAATGCAACCGAGCACAATCTTGCCCCACAGCACCCAGGTGTCGCGACGGCCCTCCTTGCCCTTGCTGGGCGAGAACGGGTTGAGCTCGTGGAAAAACAGCACGCAGACGGCCAGAATGGCGCCGAGCTGAATCACGACCAGGAACATATTCCAGAACGTCTCGCTCACGTTCATCTTGACGAACTCGTCCACCAAGATCATGTGGCCCGTCGACGAAACGGGCAGCCATTCGGTGATGCCCTCGACCAGGCCCATGAAGGCAGATTTTAGAAGCTCGATAATATCCAAAGGGACCCCCTCGTTAGACACCCGCCGGTAGATGTTCTGCGGACGATGCGGGCGATGTCCCATTATCAACCGTTGGCGGTGCGACCGCGCCTACCCTTACCAAAAAACTCGCCCGTTCACAGAATTGCGAGCAGTTAAACCGAAATCCTTGGGTATAACTGCAACAAGATAAAGTGTCCGGCGGTCAACGCACCCGCGCCCGCCCGACGCACGAGCCCCGCGCCCGTGCGATAGACCAAGGAGGAAACCATGAACGAGGGTTACACCAAGGTATTTGTTTCACTCGACGGTACTGAGCAGCAGGATTTTGTGCTCGCACGCGCCATCAAGGTCGCCGCGAACAACGGCGCCAAGCTGATTATCGGCCACGTTATCGATTCCACGGCGCTCGAGAGCGCCGGCTCCTATCCGGTCGATTTGGTCAACGGTCTGGAGGAGGCCTTTAAGAACTCCATCGAAAAGCAGCTCGAAGAGGCCAAGGCCAATCCCGATATTCCCGAGGTCGAAGTCATGATTCGCGCCGGCCGTATTCGTGAGACGCTCAAAGACGAGATGCTCGACGTGGTCAAGCCCGACCTGGTGCTCTGCGGCGCCCGCGGCCTGTCCTCGATCAAGTATGCGCTGCTGGGTTCGATTTCGACGTTCCTGCTGCGCAATACGGACTGCGACATTTTGGTCGTGAAGTAGCGTTGCTCCCACCGGCCGCGGGGCCTGCGGGGTTTCCACGGGCACGTCCTCGCCGCGTTGCGGCTGCGGGATGTGCCCTTAGGAAACCCCTCCCGGCCCCGCGGCCTTCGCAGCCTTACTTCAGCGAGTTGGCTGATAAAAGATGGCGTGCCGCCCCGTTTGGGGCGGCACGTTTTGTTTTGGCTGCACGTTTTTGTTTGGGTGGGCGTCTGCCGCGTGCGTTACTCGAAATATTGAAACTTATTCGTTGAAAACGCGAATGTTACGACGAAGCCTTCGCCGGGCTCGGATGCCGCGGTGACGTCGATGCCCATCTTGGAGCACAGGCGCGCCACCAGGTAGAGGCCGATGCCCGTTGCGCGCTTGGTGGTGCGGCCGTTGTCGCCGGTAAAACCCTTCTCGAACACGCGCGGCAGGTCGGCCGCGCTCACGCCGCAGCCGTTGTCCGCGACGGTAAGCTCGATGCGTTCGCTCGCCAGGCCCTCGTCCAGCAACGCGCCCGAAAACACGATCTTTGCGCCGTCCTCGCGCGCATATTTGATGCTGTTCTGAATAAGCTGGCCTAGAATAAACTCGAGCCACTTCTCGTCGGTAAAGACCTCAAAGTCGAGGTTCTCGCACACCGGAGCCACGTGCGCCGCGATAAGCTCGCGCGCGTTGGCTTTAATCGCGCCCGTCACCAGGGTCTTGAGATCCCAACGGCGAATCAGGTAGTCGCGCTCCACGACTTCCGAGCGCGCATAGTACAGCGCCTGGTCGATATAGCGCTCCATGCGAGCCAGCTCGCGACCCAGGTCATCCACACGCGACAGGTCGTCTTCGCTGCCGTCCAGGTTTTCCAAAATCAGGTGGGCCGCCGCCAGGGGCAGCTTGGCCTCGTGAACCCAGCTCTCGATATAGTCGCGATAGTCTTCGGTCTGACGCCGGCCCTCGGCAACCTCGTCGCAGGCGGCTTTGCCCACCCGGCACAGGACCTCGTACTCGAGCTCGCCCTCGGCATAGGTTGGGCATTGCACCATCTCCTGCACCCATGCGGGACTCTCGAGCTCCTCTGCCGCGCGCTCCAACTGACGCAGAAAACGGCGACGGCGAGCGTACTCGATCACGATGCCGAGCATACCGAAGATAAAGGACACGCCAACCGCCACGACCACGATAGAAACGGGTGCGCCGGCGACCGTCAGCACAAAGCAGCTCAGCAGCACGCCGCACGTCCACACGGCGACGGGAAGCAGTGCATCTTTAAAGAACTTGCCAAACGACATAGCCGGCCCCTAGACCGAATAGCCTTGGCCGCGATGCGTCGTCAAATACCCCTTGATGCCGATTTTTTCGAGCGTGGTGCGCAGGCGGTTGATGTTGACGGTGAGCGTATTGTCGTCCACGAAGGCGTCGGAGTCCCACAGGTCCTGCATGATGGCCGAGCGCGAAACAATCTTGCCCGCGCGGCTCAGAAGCAGCGAGAGGATACGCAGTTCGTTTTTGGTGAGCTCGGTGCTGGTACCGGTTTGCGTATTGGTGACCATGGAGCGTGCGAGGTCGAGCTCCAGTCCCTTGTGGACGAGCGTGCTACGCTCGCCCGCCGCCGCGGTGCGGCGCAGCAAGGCATTGATGCGCGCCACGAGCACGCGGGCGCTGTAAGGCTTGGGAACAAAGTCGTCCGCGCCAAGCGTCATGGCCATGACCTCGTCAATCTCGGTCGTGCGCGAGGTGAGGACGATGATGGGGACCTCGGATTCGCGGCGAACCTCATGGCAGATATGCTGGCCGTCCTTGACGGGAAGCGTCAGGTCGAGCAGCACCAGGTCGGGCGCGGCAGCGAGAATATCGCGCGAGACATGCTCAAACGATTCGCAGGCCTCGATTTCAAACCCGGCGCGGGCAAGGATGTCGATAAGCTCACGACGAATGGGCTCGTCGTCCTCAACGACATAGATCAGCGCCATGTGTCCTCCCATTTCGCGTAACTTGCACCTTCCACACCATTATGCCCACGGCGTCGCAACGATACGACCCCGTGGGCACCTAATATGACAAAAGTGTTCGATAGCCTTAAGAGAAAATAGGGGCCTCGGTCCTAAACCGATCGGCCCCATCACTTCGACCTCGAGCCTCTACTCGAGCGTACGCATGTATGCAGAGATGGAATGATTCTTTAATCCCCGTCCCAGAAAAATCATTTAGCGACGGGCGCGGAGCTTTTCGTAGCCGTCGGCGAAGAAGGTGACCATAGCGGCGTCCGCCTCAGCGGCATCGGTATCGTCGGCAGGGACCACGCCGTGCTCGTCGCTCACCAGAAACAGCGCGCCCTTAAGCTGCGCGGGAATATCTACGCGCGTGACCGAGATGCCCTTGGTCTGGGCCAGCTGCTCGATGAGCGTCGCCGTGCCGCACAGGCACTCGTCCGCTGGCGCCACAAAGGCAAGCTCGCCGTTATCGACGGCGGCGAGCAGCTCGGGCGCCACGCCGGTTTCGTCGGCCTCGGAGCGGGCCTCGGCGGAGCGGGCACGTAGCGCCTTGGCCGACGTATCGGTTAGCGGCTCGTACTCCCCCACCGTCATGGCGGCGTTGCCGTTGACGTCGATCACCAGCATGAGCACGCCGTCGCGTGCGGTGTAATCGCCCTCGGCAAGCGACCACTCAACGTGCTGCTTGGCCCAGCTGAGCATGTTATGGGTAAGCGGCTCGCCCTGCACCAAACGCTCGGACAGTGCGCGAATGTGGCGGTTGAGCATGGGCACCTTTTTGTTGGACATGCGCCAACGGCAGACAAGCGCGGGCTTGTCGAGCGTAAACTTCTCGACCGCCTCCTGATTGGCGCAAAAGTCCTCGTACGCACGCTGATCCTCGGCATTGCCAAACAGCTCGGCATCATCAATCTGGGGCATGGTTGTACCTTTCGTGTTAGTCATTCCGTCCTCTTATACCAAAAAGACGGCCCTCCAAACGGAGCAGCCGTCTTTTGCGGAGATTATTTTGACGATATGGTCAGGCGACCGATCAGCTTAATGGGATAGAACAACATCCCATTAAGGGTTTTCCAAGTGCCCGAGATTGCCCCGAAAGAGGAGCGCCGCGTACTAAATGTACGCAAGCGACGGTTTGAGGGGCAAGGTCGGGTGCTTGGGAAAGCCTCTAGTGCCTAAAATGCCTGGCCCCCGTGAAGACCATCGCAATACCATGCTCGTTGCAGGCCTGGATGCTCTCGTCGTCGCGCTTGGAGCCGCCGGGCTGGATGATGCAGGTCACGCCGTGCGCAGCAAGCACGTCGACGTTGTCGCGGAACGGGAAGAACGCGTCGCTTGCACAGGCAAAGCCGCCCTTCTCCACGCCCTCGCGCTCGCAGAAGTCCTCGGCGCGCTCGCAGGCAAGTAGCGCAGAGTCAACGCGGTTAGGCTGACCCGGGCCCATGCCAATGCCGGCCTTACCCTTGGAGACCAGGATGGCGTTGGACTTAACGCCCTTGCAGACCTTCCAGGCAAACTCGAGCTCGGCCATCTCGGCGTCGGTGGGCTTGCGGTCGGTGGGGAACGTAAAGGTCGCGGGATCCTCGGTCACATGGTCGACTTCCTGCACCAGCATGCCGCCGTCGATGGAGCGCAGCTCCACCTGGGCGCCGTGGTCCACGCCGCCGGTGGCCAGCACGCGAAGGTTGGGACGCTTAGCCATGCGCTCGAGCGCCTCGGCAGTATAGCTCGGGGCGATGATGACCTCGACGAACTGCTTGTTCTGATCGGCAAAGTGCTCGACCAGCTCATAGGGAACCTCGCGGTTGCAGGCGATGATGCCGCCAAAGGCGCTCTTGGGATCGCAGGCGAAGGCGCGGTCGTAGGCGGCCGTGATGTCCTCGGCAACGGCGGAACCGCAGGGGTTCTGGTGCTTGAGGATCACGCAGGCCGGCTCGTCGAACTCGCGGACCAGGTTCCAAGCGGCGTCGGCATCCAGATAGTTGTTGTAGCTGAGCGGCTTGCCCTGGATCTGCTCGGAGCCCACGAGCGGGAACTGCGAGCTCGCGGTGTTCTCGCAGCCCTCGGCAAAGCGGTAGACCGTAGCCTTCTGCTGAGGATTCTCGCCATAGCGCAGGTCGTCGACCTTCTCCAACGAGATCTCGAGCTTGGCAGAGGTATCCGCCACGTCGCTTGCCTGGGCGGCAAGCCAACGGGAGATAGCCGTGTCGTAGGCGGCGGTGGTCTGGTAGACCTTCACCTGCAGGCGACGACGGGTGGAAAGCGTGGTGCAGCCACCGGTCTCGTGCATCTCGGCCAGGACGGCATCATAGTCGGCCGGGTCGGAAATGACGGTAACGCTCGTGGCGTTCTTGGCAGCAGAGCGCAACATGGAGGGACCGCCGATGTCGATGTGTTCGATGGCATCCGCGAAGGTGACCTCGGGGTTGGCGACGGTCTTCTCGAACTCGTACAGGTTGACGACGACCAGGTCGATCAGCTTAATGCCGTGCTGAGCGGCCTCCTGCATGTGCTGCTCGGAATCGCGGCGGGCAAGCAGTGCGCCGTGAACCTTGGGATGCAGCGTCTTGACGCGGCCGTCCATCATCTCGGGATAGCCCGTGAACTCCTCGATGGGGGTTACGGGAACGCCCGCGTCCTCGATGGCACGAGCCGTGCCGCCCGTAGAGATGATCTCGACGCCAAAGTCATCGACCAGCGTCCGTGCGAAATCGACGACGCCCGTCTTATCGGTAACCGAGATCAACGCGCGTGCGATCTTCACATCAGATCCCATGCAGTCCTCCTGTCTGGTACGCCGCCGTGCTCTGTGAGCCGGTGATACGTCGATCTGCAGCGCTCGCGCAGCGGCATTGAAAATACTGATTCAATGTAGCGCATCGAGCGCATCGATGCACCCCGCAACGGGCGCATGTGCAGAAAAAGTTTGCGAGCGGAGGGGATGGGCACGGCACTGGGCACGGTGAGTTCATGGAACACAGGGGCACCATAATTTGATGCCAATGGCGTGGTAGAACTGTGCTCGATATGCATCCGCAAAAGAAAGAGGCACCATGGTCTCGCGGGTTCTCTACCGACCGTTTGATACCGAAGACTTCGACGCCATCGCGCTGATTCTGCAACAGCTTTGGCATAACAATTCGGATAACGATGAGTACAACCGCCTTGAGGCCGCGTGCGACCTCGCCTATTGCCTTTCGTCATCGACGTTTTCGCAGGTTGCGGTGATTGACGGCGAGGCGCGCGGCATTGCACTTGCACGCGCGGGACAGAACTCCGGCGTCACTATCAACGAGCATTGGATGGATACCGAACGCGCGCTGCTATCGCAGATGCGTGAGCTGGAGCCTGATGCCTGCGCCGAGTATCTCTCGTTTGTGCGCGCAACCATCCGAACCAACAACCGCCTGCTCGAAAGCAGCCCGTTGCCGCACGACAACGAGGTCACGCTGCTTGCCGTAGATCGCGACGTCCATGGCCTGGGCGTTGGCACGGTTCTGCTCGATGCCGCGGTCTCGCACCTGTCCTCGCTTGGAGCGACGAGGGCGCACCTGTACACCGACTCCAACTGCTCGTGGAAGTTCTACGAGCTGCACGGCTTTAAGCGCACGGCCACGCACCGCGCCAACCGCGAAGAGCGCCGCCACGACATGCCGCGCGAAAGCTTCCTCTACGAACTCGATCTAACAGCCTAAATCTGGCAGTTAGGGACGCTCCTTTTATGCCGGCACCCCGGGACACTCCTTGGCAGCAACCACACCTAGTCATTGGGGACGTTCTTAAATGACTAGTCGCTGGGGACAGTCTTGATCAAAACGGCCGCCGAAGCCCTCGTTGGCATCGCCCTATAGGGGGTCTGCAAATAGCTGTGGTCAAAAAACATCAAAAATGAGTACTGTTACCTTTTTAGTAGCAGCGCAATTCGGCTTTTTCGGGTCTCTTAGGCGTCTCGGCGCGTCGGATGAACTAACGTATCTCCCCAAATGTACAATAAAATGGACTCCTAACGAGAAATAATATCGTTAGGAGTCCATTATTTAGTACAAACAAATGTGACAATCTAGGCAACAGTACTCATATTTGGCATTTTTTGCCCACTGCCCCTTGCGCGAAGGTCCGCAGCGGAAAGTATGGCCCGTTTCGATGCACAAAAATGGGATGAATCTTCCCTGGCAACCGCCCAGAAAGATCCACCCCAAAGCAAGCGCTCGCTAGAACGTTCCGCCGCCGCCTCCGCCGACGCCGCCGCCTCCGCCGCCCGAGAAGCCGCCGCCACCGCCGCCGCTCGAGCTATCGGAACTCGAAGCCAGCTCGCGGATGGTCTCGTGATACACATCGTTGAACGAATCGAGCGGCGACTCGTTGCCGTAGTGATGGTAATACCACCAGTAGCAGGGGTAGTTGTCGTAGAAATCGTCGCTGTTGCGCAGGTCCGCAGGCACGGCCTCGGCCAGCTGTCGCAGCACTTCTTTCGAAACGCCCAGAGCAACGCCCATCACCAGTAGCTTGTTCCACAAGATCAGGTCACTGGGGACGGCCTCCTTCAGGCGCGTAAAGTCCTCGAGCCAATGCTTGAGCGCCTTGCAGCGGGCCGCCACCTCGGCGCCCTCCGGCGTGTAGCGGCGGAAGGTGCAGCTCAGGACGAAGCCCACGATCGTGACGGGGATCGAAATCGCAGCAGCAACGACGTTGGCCTCCGCAAAGTCGGTATAGAACAGGGAGCCCAGGATGCTAAAGACAATAATGACGCCGAGAACCAAACCGGCAACCAGAGCGACGCTACCGTCCGATGCGATAAGCTCGCGCCCTTCCAGCTTGCCCTTGACCGTAGTCTGATAGTCCTCGAGCTTGTCGCCAACGGACACAGTGCGCTCGCTAGCGTACTCCTCCAGCTCGCTAAACGTGCGCGAACGGGCTCCGTCCTTATCGGGCTTAACGCCGGCGAAAAAGACCTTGAGCACATCGCGATCGATGCCGTCCTTCTTGGCAGCCTTCCAAGCCTCATCGGTCACTGTGATGCGATACGTCTGCTCCTCTTTTTCGCGACGGAGCAGAACCTTCTTCTTGGTCTCGGTCGCTTCTTCCAGCTTGATCACGCGGTCGTCGGTCAGCTTCATCAGCGTGGCGATATATGCCTGATCGGGCACGTCGTTCCAGCTCATAAGAGTTGCAAGCACCGCGGGATGATCAGCGGAGGGTACATCGCGGAAGTACTCGTCCTGGAAGAGCGGCTTGGGCTTGGGCCTGCGCAGCTTGAGCATCACGATCACGCCGGTATAGGCAACCGCCACGACAACACACGCCACGGCAATCGCGCTGGCAACCGCACGCGCGTGCTCACGGCGGGCGTTAGCTTCGTCGGCCCATTCCTTCTCTTCGCTCAGGATCGTTGACATGCGCTCTTCGCCCGAAGCGGCAAGCTGCGGCACCCAGTCGCTAGGGAAGGCGATGCGTGCCTCGGCGAATTCGCCCTGATGCACGCAGGGAATGGTATAGGTGACCATGGGTTCGTCCGCATCGAGCGATACATCGCCCGTCAGCGGGCCGTGGCCCCATGCGCGGAAGTTATCGCCTTTGACGGCCGCCGTCCCAGCAGCGGCATTTGCGAAGCGCACTTCCATCTCGACGTCATCGGAATCCGCAGACCAGCCGTCACCCACGAACTTCCAGTAGAGCTCGGCGGTATCGGCCCAGTTCATGACCGCACCGGTCATGGAATAACTCACGTAGTAGACTGCACTGTCGCCGCTCTCGTGAGGGCTGAACACCTTAATCCTTACGCCGTCACCGGTCTGCTCGACCGTATAGACGCCAGAGTCGCCCTTGTTCGCGCTATCGACTTTGTTAAACGCAGTGTCCTCTTCCTCGACACTCAGCACGTCGACGCCCGCCGTGCCGCCCTGCTGGTTAGTGCCCGTATTGATCTCCCAAAACACGCCGTTGATGTCGTCATCGAAATCAAACTGGCGACCCTCGACAACGGTCAGCGAGCCATCGGCCTCGACCGTGGCACTGATGTAGGTTTGGGTCATGGAATACCCGTCGGCACGTGCAACGGCGGGCAACAGCAGCAGCGCGCACGCGACGAGCGCGCAAATGGAAGCAAATCGCGCAAACGGGCAGCGCTGCCGACAGGTCTTGGCAACGGGAGCGTTCATAGGCACATCCTTTGTCTGTGATACCAGCAACGCCATTGTCCCACGTTTACGGGCGCACATGACGAACATCTAGGCCAGCGGAGTATCAAACGGGACGAAAGTCACGCCCGCGGCCGGCACCTGGGGACGTTCCTTATCTGCCGGCAATCTGGGACACTCCTTGGCATAGCCCGCTCCGGCAATAGATACCACTTCATAGCTCCGTCACAAGTGTAGCGGCTTTGTGTTGCCGCGACGCGCACTGATTGAGTCCGCGAGCAAGGGGCATAAAGCAGTTGAGCGAAAACGGTTTGCCCCTTTGCCGTTCGCTTGAGGATCATGTCCCCCTTTTCCGCGGAAACCCCGGCAGTTGCGAAGAGCTGCCGGGGTTTCTGTCGTTTGAGGGGTTGGGCGGGCGGCGATCGAGCTGTCGAGCCGGCGGTCCGGCACGCGCAACGCGCGGCCACG
Organism: uncultured Collinsella sp.; assembly: GCA_905211615.1. GTDB lineage: Bacteria > Actinomycetota > Coriobacteriia > Coriobacteriales > Coriobacteriaceae > Collinsella. Next base: position 9,567 of record CAJMBB010000051.1, read on the forward strand.
GCAACTTGCAGGCCACGGCAGCGTCTCCCCCACCGCACCCCGCGCTATACTCGTCCGCATGGATATCAACGCACGCAACATAGCAACACACGCCGCGGACGTACCAGCAACGGCAGCGCCCACCCCCGTCGTGGGCCGCTTTGCCCCGTCGCCCTCGGGCCGCATGCACTTGGGCAACGTGTTCAGCTGCCTGTGCGCATGGCTTTCGGCCCGCAGCCAGGGCGGCAGCATCGTATTGCGTATCGAGGACCTGGACGATCGCTGCAAGCGCCCGGAACTTGCCGCCCAATTGATTGACGACCTGGCCTGGCTGAGGCTCGAGTGGGACGAAGGCCCCTACTACCAGCACGATCGTCTAGACCTGTACGAAAGCGCCCTGCGCCAGCTACAAGACGCCGGCCTCACCTATCCCTGCTTTTGCACGCGCGCCGAACTCCACGCCGCGAGCGCTCCGCACGCGAGCGACGGCACGCCCATCTACCGCGGCGCCTGCCGAGGCCTTTCTGCCGAGGAGGTTGCCCGCCGCAGCATCCTGCGCGCTCCGGCCACGCGCCTGCGTGTGCCCGACGTCGACGACCTCGCCGGCGACGTGATCGAATTCGTGGACCGCACGTACGGAGCCCAATGCGAGGCACTCGCCACCGAGTGCGGCGACTTTTTGGTGCGCCGCAGCGACGGCGTGTTTGCCTATCAGCTGGCCGTGGTGGTCGACGACGCTGCCATGGGCGTCACCGAGATCGTACGCGGATGCGACCTGCTCGGTTCCACGCCCCGCCAAATCTACCTGCAGCATCTGCTGGGACTTCCCACGCCGCACTACGCACATATTCCGCTGCTCATGTCACCGGGTGGCCGCCGCCTTTCCAAGCGCGATCGCGATCTGGACCTGGGCGAGCTCCGCACCCGCTTTGGCACACCCGAAGCACTGCTGGGCTGGCTCGCCGGGCAAACAGGCATCGCGCCGGACACCACGCCGCGCTCTGCCGAGCAGCTGGTCGAGCACTTTAGCTGGGATGTTATCCGTACGCATCGGGAAAACATCACTGTAACGGTCGAGTAACCAGCCACCCCGCCCCTACGCAACATCCCAGGGCTGGAGTTCGTCGCCCAGGCGAACGATGCAGTCATAGAGCACGGTGTGGCGCTCGGCAGGGTTTGCATCACGATGAAAATGCCCGTAATACCAGCGCTTGTAGTCCATGCGATCTTCCAGCTCATCGAAAAATGCCGTAAGTCGATCAACCGTGGGGCAATTCCAGCCGGGTGCCGGATAAAGCGTGGGCGAAAGCATGCGCGTAGAGCAGGTGTGGGTGATCACGTAGTCGACCTTCCAGCCCATGCTCTCGAGCTTTGCCCGCGCCTCCTCAAAGATGCGCTCGTCCGGCAGCTCCTGCGGCCACCAGCTGGAATACGGAATGCGGTACTCCTTGTCCACGCTCGTGGCACCGCCCATGGTAAAGATCGTTGAGCCATCGAGCTCAAAAACCTCGCCGCGTGTTAGGCGCCGAATGGGCGAGGTGTCCGACAGGCGCTGCGTCAGCCCACCGTGCCACAGCTCCATGGGACGCTCCGCCCAGTGATCGAAACGTTCGTGGTTGCCGTCGACGAACAGCACGGTATAAGGGCGAGACTCCAGCCAGGCGATATCGGCGCACTCCTCGGCAGAAAAATCCCACGGAAAGCCAAAGTCGCCCGCGATGATGAGATAGTCGTCGCCCGTCAGGCTATCCCCAAGATCCCAGTCGCGCAGCTTTTGCATGTCGAGGCCGCTGTGAATATCGCCCGTCACATAGACCGTCATCGGATTACCACTTCCCTGCAAGTCGCTAGCCCACATTCTGCACGATTACTAAGCTAACCGTTCCAGCCCTTCCATCCTTTAGGGCTTACCCTTCGTTCTTCCATCCAAACGGGTCAAGCACCCAAAAAACCAGATCGAGCACGCCGCCGGTCATCATGGCGCCGGCAAGGGCCATGCAAACATGCAGAGAACTGGCACTTCGGAGCACGTCGAACGGCCCCAAAGAAGCCAGCAGCGCGACCGCTGCGCCGGCAAAACACAGTGCGAGGCACGGCCCCGCGTCCTTGACGCACTTCTTTGCGAGATGCTTTGCGTTGTCACTCATCGGTATCGAACTCCTTAGAGGGTCATTGTTCAGACGCATGCCGCCGCGGCGGAGCGGGGCGGCAGGGTAAGTGTCACATGCCGTGCGGACATCAATGGAGAAACCGCCCACTCGACCAACCCTTGACGCCGTTTTGCACAGGCACCCCATCCCCCGCTATCAAGGTCTAATACTTTTCACACCGCCGCGCAAAAACTCATCCAACATTAATCTTGGCTCAAGAATCGCTTAATCTATAACCTGCACTATAGAGTTCGACCAAGGGCGGGGCGGCGCCGCGCAACGCAGGCCGCCGAACGCAACGCTCGCGCCCGGGCAGATCGCCCGGCGTCGCGCCCATCGAACGAAAGGACAGGTCATGGACGACCTCGAAAAAGTTGAAACCATTCGCACCAAGTACAACGTGAGCTACACCGACGCCAAGGCCGCGCTCGACGCCGCCGACGGCAACGTCCTGGACGCCATCATTTGGCTCGAGTCGCAGGGCAAGACCCAGACAACGTCGGCGCACGCCGCCACCGAGTCTGAGCCGGTCGATGAGCCCTCGGCCGAGATGGTCGCCGCGCAGGCCGCCTACGAAAAGTCGAGTGAAAAGACCGACTTCTCCAAGAAGATGGACAGCGTGTGGGAGTACCTCAAAAAGCTCTTCCGCCTGAGCCTGGACACCAAGTTTATCGCCACGCGCCGCGATGCGATCATCCTCAACATTCCCATCCTGATCCCCATCGTCGCGCTGTTTGCCTGGGGCGCCACGATATGGCTGATGCTGATTGGCCTGTTCTTTGGCATGCGCTACCGCATCGACAGCGACGGCGACGTACCCGGCAGCATCAACAACCTTATGAATCACGCTGCCGATGCCGCGGACGACATCAAGCAAAATCTGAACGACGACAAGTAATCGCAGACGGGGGCACGCATGGCACGGATCCTGATCGTAGAGGACGAGGAGAAAATCGCCCGCTTTGTGACGCTCGAGCTGGAGCACGAGGGCTACCAGGTGGAACACGCCGCCGATGGCCGCACCGCCGTGGACCTGGCACTGGAGCGCGACTACGATTTGATTCTGCTCGATGTGCTGTTGCCGCAGCTCAACGGCATGGAGGTCCTGCGGCGCGTCCGCAAGCACAAGAATGTGCCGGTGATTATGGTCACCGCGCGCGATGCCGTGATGGACAAGGTGGCCGGTCTCGATGCCGGCACCGACGATTACCTGACCAAGCCATTTGCGATTGAGGAGCTGTTCGCACGGATCCGCGTGGCGCTGAAGCGCTCGGAGGCCGTGCGGGCGGCTTCGGGCGTTGGCGGCGCCGGGGCCAGGACGGGCACGGCGAGCGGCGCGGGTGTCGGC
>CAJMBB010000052.1 GCA_905211615.1 uncultured Collinsella sp.
AGCCGCCTCGCGCGCCTTCTCGGCAACAAACGCCGCTGCCGAGGTATCAAGCTGCACCGTTGCGTGCGTGCGGGCGGGCGCGGCGACCTCGCCGGCATGCATCACGATGACGCCGCAGGTACTCGTCTTAACGAACTCGACCATCTTGGGATCGGTGAAGCCCGTCACGTCGTTGACGATCGAGGCGCCGCAGCGCACGGCCGCCTTGGCAACCGCCACATGACGCGTGTCAATCGAGACGATGGCGCCCTCCTTGGCCAGCGCGCGCACCACGGGCAGCACGCGGCGCGCCTCCTCGTCGGGGTTGACCGGGGTAAAGCCGGGGCGCGTGGACTCGCCGCCCACGTCGATGATGTCGGCGCCGGCGTCGAGCATCGCCAGGCCGTACTCGATGGCGGCATCGGGGTCGAAGTGCTCCCCGCCATCGCTAAACGAATCGGGCGTCACGTTGAGGACGCCCATGATGCGCGGACGGTCAAAGCTGAGCTCGTACTTTCCGCACCGCCATGTCTTGCTGTCGTTCGCCATGAACATCCTCCTAAAATGCCCACGCCGCCGAGCTTGGGGAGCTGGCGGCGGGGTCGCTTTGCACTTAGTCTTTCTATTGTATCCGCGCGCGCGGGCTAGAACGCAAACGCGGCCGCGATGTCGCAAGAAATCAGCAGGTCGGCATTTGCATCCTGATCGGTGGGAGCAAGGTTGCATATGGCCAGCGTATCGCCGGTAAAGTAACGCGTAAGGCCTGCCGCCGGATACACCACGAGCGAGGTCCCGCCCACGATGAGGGCATCGGCCGCGGCGATGGCGGCAACGGCACCGGTCAGCACATGCTCGTCGAGTGGCTCCTCGTAGAGCACCACATCGGGCTTGATGCGACCACCGCACGCGGGGCACACGGGCACGCCCGCGGCGTCCTCGTGCTCGCGCGAGCAAATCCACTCGGCGCTATAGACCGCGCCGCACGACTGGCAAATGTTGCGATGGACCGATCCGTGCAACTCAAACACGCGCTGTGAGCCGGCCATCTGATGCAGGCCGTCGATGTTTTGCGTCACCACGGCGTCGAGCTTGCCGGCGCGCTCCAGCTCGGCCAGCTTGGTGTGGCAGCGGTTGGGCTTAGCGTTAAGCGCGATCATCTTGGTGCGGTAAAAGTCGAAGAACTCCGCAGGATGCGCCTCGTAAAAGCTATGCGACAGCATGGTCTCGGGCGGATAGACAAACTGCTGGTGATACAGGCCGTCCACGCTGCGGAAATCGGGGATGCCACTTGCCGTGGAAACACCAGCGCCGCCAAAGAAGACCACGCGCTTGTGGGTGTCAAACAGATCCGCTAGGGCGGCGGAGGCCTGCCTGGGGTCCGATATTGCCTGAGTCATATGAGTCCTCCGTCCTTGTTAGTCGGGCAGCGTTGAGCGACGTTCCAGCATGCAGCCTTTAAGTCAGCATGCACGGAGCCCACCCCGCCCTTGTTGCGTTAATCTTAAGCCTGCCAACCCCGTCGAAAGGACACCATGCCTCAGACTTACACCTTTGCCTCGTGGAACGTTAACGGCCTGCGCGCCGTGCTCAAAAAGGACCCGAGCTTTATCCAGATCGCGCAAGAACTCGACGTCGATATCCTGGCGCTGCAAGAGACCAAGCTGCAGGAGGGCCAGGTCGATATCGACCTGCCCGGCTACCACCAAACCTGGAGCTATGCCGAACGCAAGGGTTACTCGGGCACCGCGGTCTTTAGCCGCCAGGAACCGCTGCGCGTACTGCACGCCGATGCGCTGCTGCCCTACGCCGGCGAGGGCGAGGCGGCCGAGCTCGTCGCCCAAGCTGCAACCGAGGGCCGCGTCTGCGCGCTCGAGTTCGACAAGTTCTGGTTTGTCGACGTCTATACGCCCAACGCCCAAAACGAGCTCGCGCGCATCGATGTACGCATGGCCTGGGACGATGCCTATCGCGGCTTTTTGAGCGCGCTTGAGCGCGAAACCGGCAAGCCCGTCGTAACCTGCGGCGACTTTAACGTTGCACACGAGGAGATCGACCTTAAGAACCCCAAGTCCAACCGCGGCAACGCAGGCTTTTCGGACGAGGAGCGCGGCAAGTTTACCGAGCTGCTCGACGCCGGTTTTACCGACACCTGGCGCGCGGCAAACCCCGACGTCGAGGGCGTCTACAGCTGGTGGAGCTACCGCTTTAATGCCCGCAAGAACAACGCAGGCTGGCGCATCGATTACTTCCTGGTAAGCGACGCAATCGCCGGCAACGTACGCGACACCGGCATCCGCGGCGACATCTTCGGCAGCGACCACTGCCCCGTCACCCTCACGCTAGAGCTCTAGCCCCAAGTAATTCCTGGGGGACGGAGGAAAACAGATCATGTGACCCCTCTCCCCCTATAAGTTGCGGTGGAATAGTTCCTGTTTGGGCAGCAAATTGCCAAAAACGAGAACTATTCCACCGCAAGTTCGTGTGGGAACGCGAAATGCCCTACAGTCCGTATTTCACGACGACACGGTTAATGCGACGACACCAAGGCTTGTACAAGGCGGCCAAAAACACGCAGGTCGCAAGGCCGTGCGTAATATCGAACGGTACGGCAGTGGCAAGACGCGCCACGGCACCCGCCCAAGTAAGCGGCTGTACAAAACCGATAATGTCGTACGCGTTGATCACCACGCCGTACAGCAGACCCGAAGCAAAGCCGTACGCCATCAGCGCCGGCATGCGCACGGTTCCATCCGCACGGTCGAACGCACCGGCATGCGCCAGCGCACCGCCAACGTATCCCACGAGCCCCCAGGCATACATCTGCCATGGCGTCCACATGCCCTGCCCAAAAAAGAAATTGCTGGTCAGTGCTGCCAACGCGCCGACCATGAAGCCGTTGCGGCGACCAAGCGTCGCCCCCGCGATAATGGCGATGGCGCTCACCGGTTTAAAGTCGGGAATGGGCCCAAACAGGATGCGCCCCGCCGCCGCCAGCGCCGCCAGCACCAGCGTGGGCATAATCTGGCGCAAACCCGGACGAGATGCCTCGTAACCCGCAAAGAACAGTGCGAGCACCAGCGCCACCACAACCAGCATGGCCAACGCTGCCTGCCCAACACCCGACAGCAACGCCGCAGCCATCACCGCCGGCACCGCCAACAACAGCGGGACCTCCAGTTTTGCAAGCAAGCGCGAGAAACCACAGTCCGTCATCCCATCACGCCCTATAGAACACGTTGTCGGCAAAGAAGTCGGCCGGGGGCTCCATGCAGGCAATCTCGCCGTCAAACATCATGGCGACGTCGTCGGCTACCTGCTCGGCAAAGTCCAAATCGTGCGTAGCCATGATGACGGTGCCGCCAGCCTTCACATGGTTACGCAGGGCGCGGGCGATGATGCGACGGCTCTCCAGGTCCAAGCCCTTCGTGGGCTCGTCAAGCAGCAGCAGCTCGGGGCCGATCAGCAGCAGCTTTGCCAGTGCAAGCAGCTGGCGCTGTCCGCCCGAGAGGTCGTAAGGGTGGCGCGTCTCCAGGCCGTCCAATCCCAGTTGCGCCGCACGCTCCCGCGCCAAGTTCTCGTCATATCCGCAGGTCGAGGCCCATTCCATCAGCTCGTCGCGCACCGTCTCGGCAACCAGCAGGGCCTTGGGGTTCTGCGGCAGCAGCGCAGCCGAGGCCGCCCCGCGCACCATACGACCACGCTGCAACTTGACCGTCTTGGCCAGCACCGAAAGCATTGTCGACTTGCCGCAGCCGTTACCGCCCACAACCGCATGCACCGCACCGGCCGAAAACGCCACGTCGAGCCCGCGCAGCACCCAACCGCCCGCGCGATCGTAGCGAAACCAGCCTTCCGACAGGGTGGTAGCCGACCCGCCGTGCATTTTTTGGAGTATTCTGCTTCCATCCGTGCGCGGGAAGGCTTCCGAGCCGTTCTCGAGCGACGATTGCGCCACAAATTCGGACGATTTGTCCAATTCCGAACTTTTTTTCGCACTCGATACGTCCCCGGACGGCTCCAGAGAGCCCAAATTGTCCTCACGCCTGCTGAATACTCCTTTTTTTGCACATCGGATGGCACCCCACCCCAACATATCATCGGAAACCAGCGATTCTCGGCGTCCCAAAGAAGCCATATCCGCCACCTCGCGCACGCGGCCGCCCTCAATCCGGTACGCACACGTCGCATACTCGAGCATCGGCCGCGGTTGATGCGTAGCCACAACAACCGTGCAGCCCAGCTCACGGTTCACGCGAAACAGCGCGTGCAGAAAATTCTTCTCGGCAACGGGATCGAGCTGAGACGTGGGCTCGTCGAGTAGCAGCACACGCGGACGCAGCGCCAGGACGGCGGCAAGCGACAGCAGCTGCTTGCGGCCACCCGAAAGCGTGTCGGTATCGCGATGAAGCCAATCTTCCAGCCCAAAGAAATAGCTGGTCTCAGCTACGCGACGGCGCATCTCATCACGTGCTAGCCCCAAGTTTTCCAGGCCAAACGCCATCTCGTGCCACACGGTTTCGCACACGATCTGGTTCTCGGGATCCTGGAACACATAGCCCACGCGCTCCGCCGATGCCCGCACATCATTGTTGGCGACGGGCTCGCCCAGCACGCGCAGTTCGCCAGTGCGCTCGCCCGCCGGAGCGATCTCGGGCTTGAGCAGCGACAGCAGCGTCGACTTACCCGATCCGGTACCGCCAACAAGCAGCGCAAATGCACCTTGGGGAACAGACCAGTCGAGCCCCTCGAGCACCGCAGCATCAGCATCGGGGTAGGCAAAGCTCAGGCTCCGCACCTCAATCGCCGGCATATCCGGGCCGCACGCCACACCCGCCGCCGAGCCCCTATCAAACCGAGCCATCAGCCAAACCTCTTCTCATCAATCGCGTGCAACGCGCAAGGCAGCACCATCCAGGCAGCGTACACGACATAGCCCAGCCACGGCGCCGGCACCAAGAGCTGAGGATAAAACGAATACTGCGTCGTTGCGGTCCACGCCACTGCCACCGTGGCCACGCCAAACAGCGCAAGCCCAACCAGCGCGGCAACGTCGCCGCGCCCCAGCCGATACCGCGCATACGTCGTTCGACGCGTCGCGGCGCCCCACCCACGGGAGCGCATGGCGTCCGCGCGCTCCAGCGAATCTTCCATGCCCCAGCCCATCAACACACTCGATGCCCGCAAACGCGAACGCACGGGATCGGCCGGCGCGCGGCCCGGCACATCAATCGCATCCTGCACCGCCAGCACCGTGCGGCCGCGGCGCAAAAACTGCGGGATAAGCCGCATGCACATCGAGATCATGAGCGCAATCACCGGTGCGGCATTACCCAGCAGCGCGAGCACCTTGTCGTATTCGAGCATCGACGCCGCGGCCTCAAACCACAGCACGCTCGCCACAAACAGCCCGCCCATGCACAGGCCGTAAACCATGCTCTCTAGATACACCGCACGCATGCCAATACGAAACAGCTCCGTCGAACCCGAAGCGCTAAACAGTGGATTGACCAGCGCGATAATCAAAATCCCCGGCAGCTGCCAGCGGAGTGCGCCCAGCGTGCGGGCAGCCCCACGCGTCGCAAATCCATACGCCAGCCCGCCCGCAAGTGACAGCGCAATCAGCACCGGCTGCATCGAGAACATGGTGAGCCCCAGCGTCAGCACTATATAGAGTGCCGGCACCGCCGGATGCGACATCGAGAACGCCGCGACGGGCTCGCCGCCAAACTCCTCTCGTATGTTGTCCACGGGCACCCCCGTCTCCTCGCGCAAACGACAGCTCCGCAGCACCGCCAATGCCGCACGCAAGCAGTGCAAACACCACGCCGGCGGCGCAAGCCTCAACCGCCGCAAACCAATCGCTACGCGCTCAACATATGCCTGCGGTATCATATTGCGCCGTGTATCGTTTCCAAACACACGTCTCTATAACGTAACAGGAGATCACATGGACGCAACCGCAATTATCCTCGCCGCCGGCGAGGGCACCCGCATGAAGTCGAATCACTGCAAGGTTTCGCACAAGATCCTGGGTAAGCCCATGGTCCAGTGGATCGTCGACGCCACCATCAAGGCCGGCTGCAGCCGCGTCGTGGTCGTCATCGGCAGCCACGCCGACGAGATGCGCGCCCTCATCGATGGCGCCTACGCCAACAGCGCCACCAAGGTCGAGTGCGTCGAGCAGACCGAGCGCCTGGGCACCGGCCACGCCGTCAAGGTCGCGCTCGAGGCCTGCGGCATCACGCAAGGCCCCGTCGTCGTGCTCAACGGCGACCTGCCGCTCATCACCGCCGACACCGTCGCCAAGTTCGCGCAAACCGTCGCCACCGGCGAGCTCGCCTGCACCGTCATGACCATGACCCCGCCCGATCCTTTTGGCTACGGCCGCATCAAGCTGGGCGCCGACGGTCAGATCGAGCGCATCATCGAGCAGAAGGACTGCACGCCCGAGCAGGCCGCCACGCTGCTGGAGTGCAACGCCGGCTGCTACGCCTTCGACGGCGCGCAGCTTGCCGCCCACATTAACGAGATCGGCAACGACAACGCGCAGTCCGAGTACTACCTGCCCGACATGCTCGAGATCCTCAAGGGCCACGGCCAGGCGGTCTCCATCTTCCACTGCGACGACTACCGCGACGGCCTGGGCGTCAACAGCCGTATCCAGCTCGCGCAGCTTACCGCCATCGCGCGCGACCGCATCAACGAGCACTGGATGGCCGAGGGCGTCACGTTCATCGACCCCACGCAGGCCTGGATCGGCCCCGATGCCGTCATCGGCCGAGACACCGTCGTGTGGCCGCAGACGCATCTGATCGGTCACGTCACCGTGAGCGAGGAGTGCCAGCTCGGCCCCAACAGCCGCCTCACCGACACCACCGTCGGTAGCGGCTGCATCATCGATGAGACCATCGCCATCGAGGCCGTCATCGAGAACGGCGTCGACTGCGGCCCGCGCGCCTACCTGCGCCCGGGCGCCCACATGCTCGACGGCTCCAAGGCCGGCACGCACGTGGAGATCAAGAAGTCCACAATCGGCGAGGGCTCCAAGGTGCCGCACCTGTCCTACATCGGCGATACCACCATGGGCTCCGGCGTCAACGTAGGCGCGGGCTCCATCACCTGCAACTACGACGGCGTCCACAAGCACAAGACCGTCATCGGCAAGGATGCCTTCATCGGTTCTGACACCATGATGGTCGCGCCCGCCCAGATTGGCGACGGTGCGCTCGTGGCCGCCGGCTCCGTCATCACCGAGCCGGTCCCGGCCGACGCACTCGGTCTGGGCCGCGCCCGTCAGGTAAATATTGAGGGCTGGGCCGCCGATTATCGCCGCCGTCTGCACGAGGACGACGAGGCATAACGTTTCGCCAAGCACAAAAGGAGCTGTTCCATGGGGACGGCTCCTTTTTCTATCGTGACCTGCGCGACCGGATGAGTGGTCGGTTCGTGTCCGTTGACGGTAAAGACGTTATCAAGACTCGATAAACCCCGCCGCGCGGTTACAATGCAAAAAGGCATCTATATGGCATTCGATGTATAAAGGAGAAGGGTAATGCCGATTAATGATCCCGAGAAGTCGGAGAATATGCGCAAGTCCATCCGCGTGTATTCCGGTTCCTCCAACCGTCCCCTCGCTCAGAAGATCGCTGAGTACCTTGGGGTCGAGCTTTCGGGCCTTACGCTAAAGCAGTTCGCCAACGGTGAGATTTACGCCCGCTACGACGAGACCGTCCGCGGCGCCGACGTCTTCCTGATTCAGTCCGTGGCCGGCGGCAACGTCAACGACATGCTCATGGAGCTGCTCATCGCCACCGACGCTGCCAAGCGCGCATCCGCCCGCTCCATCACCGCCGTTATCACCCACTACGGCTATGCCCGCCAGGACCGCAAGGCCGGCCCGCGCGAGCCCATCACCGCCCGCCTCGTCGCCAATCTGCTCGAGCGCGCCGGCGTCAATCGCATCATCACCCTCGACCTGCACCAGGGCCAGATCCAGGGCTTCTTCGATATCCCGGTCAACCACCTGTCCGCACTGCCGCTGTTTGGCCAGTACTACAACGACATGCACTTCGACACCGACAACCTGGTTGTCGTCTCCCCCGATGTGGGCCGCGCCAAGGCCGCCAAGAAGCTGTCCGACATGCTCGGCTGCGACCTGGCCATCGCCCACAAGGGCCGTCCGCGCCACAACGCCGCCGAGGTCATGGGCATCATCGGTGACATCAAGGGCAAGACCTGCATCATCAACGACGACATGATCGACACCGCTGGCACCCTGTGCGCCAACGTCAAGGAGCTCAAGGCCATGGGCGCTGGCGACATCTACGTCTGCGCCACCCACGGCATCTTCTCCGGTCCGGCCATCGAGCGTCTGAACGACGCCCCGATCGTCGAGTGCCTCGTCACCGACGCCATTCCCGTCGAGGTCGGCGGCAAGATCAAGACCATCTCGGTCGCCGAGGAGTTCGCTCAGGCCATCTCCGCCGTTTACCACGAGGAGCCCGTCTCCACGCTCGTCGGCGGCGACTTCGCGCTGTAATCCAGCGTGCATCTCATCATCTTTGGTGTTTTTAAAGGGTCGGAAGCTCGCTTCCGACCCTTTTTCTACCCCTCGACAACCTGCTATGGACAGTTAGTTCAGATTTGTATTTATTTAGGCATTCGTTTGGGTCATTTAATACGTCGAAAGCCCTCTTGCCGGCATAATTCCGCTCGATCCCTCCGCCTATGGATCTCTTCACCATGCCATTGGCCCCATTTTGCCCACCGATTCCTTCAACAACGGCAATACACCCCGGTCGCCTTATACAAATCTGAACTAACTGCCCAACACCCACCTCAGTAGATGCCTCCAAGGCCAGCACATCGCTCCATTCTCCACTTTTTCAAGGAATTCCACATGATCACGCTACCGCCCGCGGCGCGCGACTCCCCTTTGAGCGAAAAGAACGATACGGCAATATCGTTTCGCCAACGGATTAGTACCTTATAGCTATGACGACCGTGATTTCACATCTCTCCGCCCTCCGCGCAATTCGCCGCGCTCGACGGGCGTACTCCGCCCTTCCCTGGGACGCCATCGATGACGAGCAACAGACACAAGCCCTCGAAGGTTGCGTTCCCAACAAGGACGCCATAGACTTTGCGGCCCTTGCAATACTTGACGCCTGGAGCGAAGACGACTCCGAGTGTCTAGATCTCTTTGTTGCGGGCGGCAACAACAGACGGCCCGACGGACGGCTCCTCCAGCACACCATCACCGCCCCTCTTCCCCAAGGTGCGATCATGCACATTGAATCCGACATCTACGCAACGTCTCCCGCCATGACGGCCATGCTTTGTTCCAAAAATGAATCAGTTGCCAAAACCTTGATGCTTCTCATGGAGCTGCTCGGAACCTACTCACTTCCGCCCGAGGCAACTTACCCCATCGCCTACGACGACACGTGGCCCAAGGCCAACAGCTTCGAAGCGATGGACGACCTCGATTGCCAGGGCGACCAACCGACACCCGAAAAGCCAGCCGAAACACGCTACGAACAGGCACACTATAGATGCGAACCCGCTACAACCATCGAAGAGCTCGAGGCAGTCGCACGGTTTGCCAAAAGTAGTTCCTACGCCTCGTTTCGTACGGCTGTCAAACTCGCCCGGGCCGGATCCGCATCCCCAGCGGAATCATTGATGTTCGCCGTCCTGGGCGCGCCCATGCGCTTTGGCGGATTCGGGTGTTGCAGTTTGCCCATGGGAGGCCTGCTGCTCAACTATCGTGTCGATTTCGACACCCTTGCGGTCAACATGTCCTCGGGCATCCCCTACGCCATCTGCGACTTATATTGCCCGGCCGCCGGAGTCGACAACGAATACAACGGAATTGGACATGAGCTTCAAAACGCCCGCATCCACGATGGCAATCGCAACAATGGCCTTAAAGCCATGGGTATCCACGTCCTGGTTATCAATCGTGACCAAATGAAGGACCTTGTTGCACTCGAAGCCTTCGCCCAGACGATGCATCGACTTGCGGGGGTTCGATTCCGCTACCGCATCAAGGGTTATCGCAAGCGTCAGGCTGCCTGGCTCAACGCCCTGCGGGCCGGAATCGGCCTCGCGCCGGTCTAAAAGACTTTTTCCCAGTGTTACCTAGCATGGCTGGACAGTTAGTTCAGATTTGTATAAAAAGACGGCTAATATCGAGGTAGTTTGCCGCCATCCCGGCGCCAGTCACCTCATTTGAAGACTCGAAAGATCTGAAATAGCGCAAAATGTGCTCCCCAAAGCGCCGTGGCAGTTCCGCGGTCCCAATTTTGACAGTCAAAGACCTCTTGGTTTATACAAATCTGAACTAACTGTCCACCCCGGCTTCTGACGACTGCCTAAACGCCCTCATACAGCCTCAATCACCCGCCATTTGACAGCAGCAACGGGGTCGCTCACCATAGCAGGCGACAAATCGACGAAAGGAAGCACATGGCAGCTGCACAGCCGCTTAAGATTCGCATGGTTGCCGGGCTTGGCAACCCTGGCGAGGAATATGCCGAGACCCGCCATAACGCTGGTTTCAAAGCAATCGATGAGCTGGCCCGTCAGGCCGGCGTCACGTACTGGAAAAACCAGGCCGGCGCCGAGGTCGCGCTCATCAATATCAACGATGCCGAGGAAGAGAGCGGCAAGCGCCAGATCGTGCTGGTCAAGCCGCAGTCGTATATGAATACCTCGGGTGGCCCCATCTCCAAGCTCTGCCGCGAGTACAAGATCAAGGCCGAGGAGCTGCTCGTAATCCACGACGAGCTCGATATTCCCGCCGGCGACGTCCGCGTTAAGGTGGGCGGCGGCCACGCCGGCCACAACGGCCTGCGCTCCATCATCGACAAGATGGGCAGCCGCGACTTCAGCCGCATCCGCACCGGCATCGGCAACCCTCCCGGCAAGATGGCCGTCGCCGACTACGTGCTTAAGCAGCTGCGCGCCCGCGAGGCCGAGGATTTCCAGGACACCTGCGCCCGCGCGGCCGACGCCGCCGGCCTGGCGATCGTGCACGGCGTGGTCTATGCCCGCGACCATGTCAACGGCGCCGCCTCCGCCAACGGCAAGCACTAAAACCTATCATTTAGGAACAGGTTTATTTTGGCAGGTTTTACCTGCGGAAACGCCCCAGTTGCGGCATCGCAATCAACCGCGCGACGACATACATGCATAGCACCCCAAAGGGGGCCGGCCTCATCACAACCCGAGGCCGGCCCCATTTGCCGTTTTACCTGATAAAACCGACCAAAATAAACCTCTCCCCCTTTGGTAGGCCAAAGTGGATAAACCCTGCTCCCAACCGCCGAAGACACACGTAAGTGACATGTCCATGAGGGTATAATTTGCACCGTATGTCTGCACAACGCCTGTGCGCGTACGGTTTTATTCGGGCTACCGTCCATTTCCGTGGAGGCACGGTTCGGCGGCCCTAACAAGAGAGGGGTTCTATGTATAAGATCCTGGAGAAGACGCAGTTCTCGGAGAAGGTGTTCAAGTTCCGCATCGAGGCGCCTGCAATCGCCAAGCATGCGCACGCTGGACAGTTCCTCATGGTTCGCGCCAACGAGACGGGCGAGCGCGTCCCGTTTACCCTGGCCGGCTGGAACGGTGACGAGGGCTGGGTCGAGTTCATCTTCATGGTGATCGGCAAGACCACCGAAATGCTGTCCACCTACGAGGCTGGCGAGTCGCTGCGCGACGTCGTGGGCCCGCTGGGCGTTCCCACCGAGATGGCCGAGGGCCCCTGCGCCGTCATTGGCGGCGGCGTCGGCCTGGCAATTGCCTTCCCGGTCGCCAAGCACCTGGTCGAGACCGGTCACGAGGTTCACGCCATCATGGGCGCCCGCACCAAAGACCTCCTGCTCATGGAGGACCAGTTCCGCGAGCTCCTCGACGAGGACCACATCCATATCACCACTGACGACGGCTCCTACGGCGAGCAGGGCGTTGTCACCGCTCCGTTGGAGCGCCTGCTGCAGGACAAGGCCGTGAGCCAGGTCTTCTGCGTCGGCCCCGTTCCGATGATGAAGTTCTCGACCCTCACCGCCCAGAAGTACGACACCCCCATCACCGCGTCGCTCAACCCCATCATGGTTGACGGCACCGGCATGTGCGGCTGCTGCCGCGTCGAGGTGGGCGGCGTGACCAAGTTCGCTTGCGTCGACGGCCCCGACTTCGATGCCACCCTGGTCGACTGGGATGACCTTCGTGCCCGCCAGGCCGCTTACCGTTCCGAAGAGGGCGAGTCCCTCAAGGCCTATGAGGAAAAGAGCTGCGCATGCCACTAGTTAACGGTCGTTTCGTTGCCGATATGAAGTCGCCCCGCACCCCCGATAACGAGG
>CAJMBB010000053.1 GCA_905211615.1 uncultured Collinsella sp.
CGCCTGTCGCTCATCGATATCAATATGGCATGCCCCGCCCGCAAGGTGGTTACCAAGGGCGAGGGTTCGGCGCTCATGCGCACGCCCGACCTGGCGGAGAAGATCGTCGAGGCCACGGTGGGCGCGGCGCACGTGCCCGTGACCGTCAAGATTCGCAAGGGCTTTTATGCCGAGGACCGTAATGCCGCGACGTTTGCCCAGATGCTTGAGGGCGCAGGGGCTGCCGCAGTCGCCGTGCATGGTCGTTGCGCCACGCAGCTCTACACGGGCCAGGCCGACTGGTCGGTCGTCGATGAGGTTGCCGATTCTGTCGAGATTCCCGTGATTGGTTCGGGCGATGTGTTCTCGGCCGAGGACGCTGCTGAACATCTGCACGGCTCGGGTGCCAGCGCGGTGTTTATCGCGCGCGGCATCTACGGCAATCCGTGGGTGTTCGGCGATGCCCGAGCCCTTGCACTCGATGGCACGCCGGTTCCTTCTCGCTCCTCGGTCGAGCGCCTGGAGGCCCTGCGTGAGCATCTGACGTTGACGCACGAGCTTCTGCCGCTCATGTCGCGCGCCCGCACGTACGCAAGCTGGTACTTAAAAGGCATGCCCCATGCCGCCGCCTGGCGCGCTCAGGTGGTGCGTTGCTCTACGTACGAGGAGTTCATGTCGCTGGTCGATGATATCGAGCGCGATGTGGTGGCCTGCGAGGCCACGCTTGCCGCCGGTGAGTCGGTGCCCGCTCATCCATTGGAGGCTTAAGGGTGGCCGTTACCGCGCTGTACGTGCACGCGCCGTTTTGCGCTCAAAAATGCCGCTATTGCGACTTTGACTCGCGCAGCTTTGCTCTGTGTGATTTGGATGCTGCGCTCGATTCCTATTTTGAGCAGCTGTATGCGCGCCTCGATTCCTTTGGCGACGCCGGGGCGCTTGCGCAGGTCCGCACGGTCTATATTGGCGGCGGCACGCCGTCACTGGCTGGGGAGCGCCTGGTGAAACTTGCCCGTCGTATCTCCATGTGGTGCAAGCCCGTTGAATTTACTTGCGAAGCCAATCCTGAGTCGCTGACCGCCGAGCTCGCCACCGCGCTTGCCGAGGCGGGTGTCACGCGCATCTCTCTGGGCGTGCAAACCCTCGTCAATACCGAGCTGGTTGCTATTGGCCGCATTCACGATGCTAATCGGGCACTTGCGGCTATCGCGACGGTGAAGGACGCTGGCCTCGATGTGTCGTGCGACCTGATGTGCGGCCTTCCCGGGCAGACGGCCGCAAGCTGGCGGAGCACGCTCGATGGCGTGTTGGCGGCGGCACCGCATCATGTGTCGGTCTACCCGCTCACGCTCGAGGAGGGCACGCCACTCTATCGCATGGCGTGCCGTGACGAGTCGCTCGAGCCCGACGAGGATTTTCAGGCTTCGTGCATGGACGCGGCGCGTGAGCGCCTGGGTGCGGCCGGCTATCATCCGTATGAGGTGGCAAGCTACGCGCTCGACGGCCATGAGTGCGCCCATAATATTGCCTACTGGACCGGACGGGGCTACCTGGGCCTGGGTCGTTCTGCCGCGGGCATGCTCGATGACGAGGATTTCGACCGTCTTGCAGGTTTGTTCCCCGGCGTGTCTTCTCGAGGCGATGCGTACCGCGTGCGTCTGGTGCAACGTGACGATGACGCGACGGCGTTCGAGGCCGAATATCTGTCGCAGCGCGAGGCTGTCGCCGAAGACTTGATGCTCGCCTGTCGCATGACGCGCGGTGTTGCGTCCGACCTGTTGGCTCGTGCAGCTTGCGTCATCCCAACGGGCGAGCTGGCAGCTGCCTGCGATCGCGCGCTCGAATTGGGTCTTGCCACTTGGGTGCCCGAGACGCTCTGGGGTCATGAGGGACCCTTCACTTCGGCAGATGTCGTCGCGGGCCATGTTCGAGCTCGTCTGGCGCCGACCCATCTGGGCTGGCTCGATGGAAATGTTCTGTTCGAGCTGTTTTGGGATCTAGCTTAGGCCGCTCGGGTAGAATTACCGGAATATATACGCTGCTGTGAGCAGGAGGTTGCCGCGTATGGCGACGATGAACGAAAAAGATTACTACGAGATTCTGGGTGTCTCCAAGGACGCCACCTCGCGTGATATTCAAAAGGCCTTCCAGCAAAAGGCCCGTAAGCTCCATCCGGACGTCAATAAAGAGCCGGATGCCGAGGAAAAGTTTAAAGAGGTTTCCGAGGCCTACGCCGTGCTTTCGGATGAGCAAAAACGTGCGCGCTACGACGCCATGCGTTCTGGCAATCCCTTTGCCGGTGCTCCTACGGCTTCGCCCTATGGTGGCGGCTACGCCGGCAGCACGGGCTATGGCAATCCCTTTGAGGGCGGCTTTCCCTTTGGTGGCGCCTGGGGCCAGCAGCGTCGCGGCCAGGCTGCCTACAATCCCGAGAACGGCGCCAACGAGGTCGTCGATATCAAACTCGACGCCAAGGAGGCCAAGGGCGGTGCCCGCAAGACCGTCCGCTACACGCGCTTCGATACCTGTGGTCACTGCGGCGGCTCGGGCTCCGTTTCGTCCGAGCATGCACATACCTGCCCGAGCTGCGGTGGCCGCGGCCACATCGACGTCGACCTGTCCTTCCTGTTTGGTGCGGGCACGTTCCAGTCGGTCTGTCCCGAGTGCGGCGGTTCCGGTAAAGTCGTGGCCGATCCCTGCCCTGATTGCGGTGGCAGCGGTCGTACTCGCGTAACCTCCGAGCAGACGATTGAGTTTCCTGCCGGCACGCACGATGGCGACGAGGTCCGCATTAGCGGCATGGGCCATGCTGGCACTAACGGTGCCGCGGGCGGCGACCTGGTCGGCCGCGCCCATGTTGAGGCCGAGCGCTTGGAAGGTAAGGCCCGTACTGGCTTTTACCTGATGGGCATTGTGGCGCCGTTTTTGGTGCTGTCGGCCATCTCGGGCGTGTTCTCGGCCTTTGCCGTGATGTGCTTTATTCCGTTTACCATGGGCCTGTTCATGGTGCTTTCGGACGGTGTGCTTCATCGCAGCCTGCTGTGGTGGAAGCGCGGTGCGATGCAGTTTGCCAACGGTTTTGCCAACGGCTTCATGTTCGCGCTCGTGTCGGTTTGGTTTGCGAGCTGCTCTCAGCGTGCCATGCTTTCGCCGTACCAAATGCAATAACATCAAACCCTCTGTTTGCGGTCGGCCCAGCTTGGGTATAGGACGCACTGTGACAATAATGAAAGTCGGAAGGATTCGGTCGTGTCGGAAAATAGGGATTACTACGAGGTGCTTGGCGTCGACAGGGATGCCGACGCGCGGACGATCAAGCGTGCGTTTCTAAAGAAGGCCCGTACCGTACATCCGGATGTTTCGGACGACCCCGAGGCCGAGGCCAAGTTCAAGGAGCTCAACGAGGCCTATTCCGTTCTTTCCGATGAGCAGAAGCGTGCTAACTACGACCGTTACGGCACTGCCGACGGCCCTGGTGGTTCGGGCTACGTCGATATCAACGATATCTTTGGTGGCATGGGCATGGACGACTTGTTCTCGTCGTTCTTTGGCGGCGGTGCCGGCGGTGGCGCCCGCAGCCGTCGTGAGCGTCGTCGCGGACGTGACATGGCCATCTCGCTTTCGGTGACGCTCGAGGAGGCGGCGCTCGGCTGCAAAAAGACGATCAGCTATGACCGCCTTGCTCCTTGCGAGGACTGCAACGGCACCGGTAGGGCAGAGGGCGCACAGGAAAAGCAGTGCGGCCGCTGCCACGGTACGGGCTACGTCACGACGGTTCAGCGTTCGTTCCTGGGCCAGGTTCAGTCTTCCTCGCCTTGCCCCGACTGCCATGGCGAGGGCACAGTCATCGACCATCCCTGCGAGACCTGCGACGGTCAGGGCCGCACGCCTTCGCATGAAAAGATCGACATCGATATTCCCGCCGGCGTTTCGACCGGTCGCCAGCTGCGTGTGAGCGGCTTTGGCGAGGCCGGCCTTCGCGGCGAGCCTTCGGGCGACCTGATTGTCAACGTGCGCGTTGCCGACCATGAGCGCTTTAAGCGCAACGGTGACGACCTGTACCTGGTGAGCGATATCTCGATTGCGCAGGCTGCGCTCGGCTGCGAGATCGAGGTCGAGGGCATTATGCCCGACGAGGTCGTTAAGGTGACGGTTCCCGCCGGCGCCCAGTACGGTGATACCGTGAGCGTCAATAATTACGGCATGCCGCGCATTGGCGGTGGCGGTTCGCGTGGCCGCCTGATCGTGCAACTGCGCGTGGTCGTTCCCACCAATCTTTCCAATAAGCAGCGCGAGCTGCTCCGTGCTTTTGCCGATGAGATGGGCGATGACGTCGCTTCTGGTAAGAAGTCGGTGACCGACCGTATCAAGAGTGCCCTCGACGATATCCTCGATTAAGGAGCCCGCGTGCTCGCACCCCATATTTCCGTCGTCAACCTCGGCTGCCGTGTCAACCGGGTTGAGTCTGACCGTATCACTGCCGATCTTATGCGCCTGGGCTTTGCTATTGTGGAGCCCCAGGATGCCGATCTGATCGTCATTAACACCTGTGCCGTTACGGGCGAGGCTGAGGCCAAGACCCGTAAGGCCGTTCGTCATGCGCTGGCCCATCCAAACGAGCCCTATGTGGTCGTGACCGGATGCGTGGTTAATTTGCATCCCGAGGAGCTGCTGGAGCTTTCGGATCGCGTGATCGCCGAGCCGTCCAAGATCGATGTCGCCGAACGTGTCTGCGAGGTGTTGGGCGTTGAGTCCGATAGCGTTCCCGCCTGCAGCGATGGCGAGGTGGTCGATGCGCTCGGTCGCTCTCGCCTGGGCGTGAAGATTCAGGACGGCTGCAACCACCGCTGCACCTATTGCATTGTGTGGAAGGCGCGCGGCCCCGAGCGCTCCGTGCCCGTCGAGTCTGTGCTTGAGCAAGTTCGCGAGGCCCAGGAGGCCGGCGTGCCCGAGGTGGTGCTGACCGGTGTGAACCTGGGTGCCTACGATGGCAAGAGCGCGACCGACGAGCATGTCGAAATCGATGAGCTGCTCGAGGCCATCATGGAGCGCACGTCTATTCCGCATGTGCGCATTTCCTCGGTCGAGCCCATGGATATCTCCGAGCGTCTGCTTAAGGTTATGGCGCGCTATCCGCAGCGTATCGCCCCATTTTTGCACCTGCCCGTGCAGTCCGGCTGCACGGCGACGCTGCATCGCATGGGTCGTCCCTATAGTGCCGAGGCTTTTGAGGACACGGTGCGCATGATTCGTACCAATTTGCCGCAGGCGTCTCTTTCGTGCGATGTCATCGTCGGTTTTCCCGGCGAGACGGACGAGGAGTTCGAGGAGTCGCTGGCGCTGTGCCGCCGTGTGGGTTTCTCGCGCATGCACGTGTTCCGCTACAGCAAGCGTCCCGGTACCCTTGCCGCCGATATGCCCGACCAGGTACCGCCCGAGGTTATGGCCGAGCGCAGCCGCCGTATGCGGGCCGCCGCACAGGAACTCGCTATTGCCGACGCTCGTCGTCGTGTGGGCACGGTCGAGCGTGCCGTGCTCGAGTATGGTGACAACCTGACGCTCGGCTCGTTCCATCATGCCCGTCTTGACGATGCCTGTGGACTTACAGCTCCGTGCCTGCTCGATGTTGCTATCATCGGAGTCGATGATTCCGGCTTGGTCCATGCGCGCAGGGAGGTTCATGGAAGCCTCGAAGATTAGACTTACCGTTCCCGAGGGAATTGATCCCTCGCGCGTTTTGGGCGCCGGCGACGGCGTCCTTCGTGCGCTCGAGAGCTTGGTTCGCGCTTACGTGGTCGCCCGTGGCGATAGCATCTCCGTGAGCGGCGACCCGGACGAGGTCGAACTCGTTGCGCGCTTTTTCGAGCACGCTTTTCGCGAGGCGGCCGCCGGGCGCACGCTGTCTGCCGACGATGTCTCTCGCTGCCTGGCCGTCTTGCGCGACGGTGAACATGATGCCTCGTCGCTGCGCGATGACGTACTGCTGTCGTATCGTGGTCGCGTCATCCGCCCTAAGACGCTCGGTCAAAAGCGCTATGTGGATGCCATTCGCTCTCATACCATCACGTTTGGTCTGGGTCCTGCCGGTACCGGTAAGACCTATCTGGCCATGGCGCTCGCCGTTGCCGCGCTCAAGCGTCACGTGGTGGGCCGTCTAATCTTGACGCGTCCGGTTGTCGAGGCGGGGGAGAACCTGGGCTTTTTGCCCGGTACCCTCGAGGAAAAGATCGATCCGTACATGCGTCCGCTCTACGACGCCCTCTTTGACATGATGGATCGCGAACGCACCGATGAGCTTATGGAGCGCGGCGTGATCGAGATCGCCCCGCTCGCCTACATGCGCGGTCGAACGCTGAGTGATGCCTTCGTGGTGCTCGACGAGGCGCAAAATACCACGCCTGAGCAGATGAAGATGTTTCTGACGCGCTTGGGTTTTAACTCCAAGTTCGTGATTACCGGCGACCTGAGCCAGCGCGACCTGGTGGGTCGTCGTGGCGGTCTTGCCGACGTTGAGCAGATTTTGGGCCGTGTCGACGATGTCGCATTTTCGCACCTCGAGCGCGCCGACGTGGTGCGCCATGCCTTGGTGGGACGTATCGTCGAGGCATACGACACTTATGATGACGTGCGCGAGCAGCGCCCGCGCGACCGAAAGGAGTCCCGTTGAGTGTATTGATCAGCAACGATGCCGAGCTCGATACGCTGCTCGATGCGCAGGAGGTGGAGCACATCTGCGAGGTCGTGCTTGCCGCCGAGGGCGTTGAGCGTGAAGTCGAGATTTCCCTTTCGTATGTCGACGAGGACGAGATGCACGAGCTCAACCACGAGTGGCGCGGTATCGATCGCACCACCGATGTACTCTCGTTTGAGTGCGATTCGGCCTTTGACGATGACATTCCCGCCGATGAGACGCTCGAGCTCGGCGATATTATCCTTGCCCCGCAGGTTATTGCCCGTCAGGCCCCCGGTTTTGGCAATAGCCCCGCTGACGAGTGCCGTCTGATGCTCGTTCACGGCATGCTGCACCTACTGGGCTATGACCATATCGAGGACGACGAGGCCGAGATCATGGAGGCCCGCGAGGACGCCATCCTGCGAGATCTGGCGCTCGAGCGCGGCGAGGACCCCAAGCTGGTCCACGTCGGCCCCATCACCAACCACGCCCACGACTAGGAGCCGTCTATGATTCCCGGATCGAACAAGGACCATCCGTCCTTCTTAAAGTCGTTTTCCTACGCCATGGAGGGCTTCGTCACCGCCGTCAAGACCGAGCGCAACATTAAGGTCATGCTCGTGGCGGGCGTGTGCACTGTCATTGCCGGCTGTATCGTGGGGCTCGACATTGCCGAGTGGGCCACGATTATCATCTGTTGTGGCCTGGTGATTCACGGCGAGCTGTGCAACACCGCTATGGAGGCCATCGTCGACCTAGCGACCCAGGAGCTCCATCCGCTGGCCAAGCGTGCGAAGGACATCGCCGCCGCCTCTGTATACGTTCTTTCCATCACCGCCGCGATTGTGGGCGTACTAGTATTTGCCCACGCGCTCGACTTTATTTAGAAAGGGATTCCCATGTCCGACAATATGCAGCCTACCGATGAGATTTTGGACGACGAGTCCCTGGGCGCGGTGGATACCGAGGAGCTCCAGGATGTCGAGGAGTTCGACCCGTTTGAGGGCATGAGCGACGAGGAACTCGACGCCCTGTGCGACGAGGACGACAACCTCGCGGGCTTTGGTGACGTTGAGCCCGGTTTCCGCAGCGGCTTTGTGGCCCTGGTCGGTCGTCCCAACGCTGGCAAGTCTACGCTGCTTAATGCCTGCTATGGCAAAAAGGTCGCCATCACCTCGCCGGTGGCCCAGACGACCCGCCGCCGCATGCGCGCCGTCGTCAACCGCCCCGGCTACCAGCTGGTCTTTGTCGATACCCCCGGTATTCATAAGCCCAAGGACGGCTTGGGATCCGAGCTCAACAAGAGCGCGTTGTTCGAGCTGAACGATGTCGATGTCGTCGCGTTTTTGATTGATGCCACCAAACCGATCGGCAGGGGAGACGCCTGGGTTGCCGAGCGCGTCAGATGCGCTCGTTCCAAGAAGGTCCTGGTGCTCACCAAGGCCGATGAGGCCGACCCCGCACAGGTCATGGAGCAGCTTCAGGCAGCCCACGAACTCATGGAATATGACGACGAGATCGTGACGTCGTCGGTCAAGAACTTCAACGTCGATGCATTTATCGAGACCGTTGCGCACTTTTTGCCTGAGGGTCCGCGTTGGTTCCCCGAGGACATGGGTACCGACGCTTCCGATGAGACGCTCGTTGCCGAGTTTGTGCGCGAGAAGGTCTTGCGCCGCACCCGTGATGAGATTCCGCACTCCGTTGGCGTGATCTGCGATGCGCTCGAGCAGACCAAGAAGGTGCTGCGCGTGCACGCCACCATTTACGTCGAGCGCGAGGGCCAAAAGGGCATCATCATCGGTAAGGGCGGCGAGATGATCAAGCATATCGGTATCGACGCCCGTCGCGATCTTGAGCGCATCTTTGGCACGCAGGTCTTTTTGGAGCTGGACGTGAAGGTCAAGGCCGGCTGGCGTGACGACGAGGCCCAGATTCGCCGCTTTGGCTACAACGCCGAGGACTAAGGACGCGCGGCGCGCATGGCAGGCTCCCGGACATATCGCACCAAGGTGCTCGTCCTCGACAAGACGAAGCTCAAAGAGACCGACCTGATCTTGACGATGCTTGACGAGCGGGGGCGGCAGGTTCGTGCCGTGGCAAAGGGCGCCCGCAAACCCGGCGGACGCCTGGCTGCGCGCTGCGAGCTGTTCTGTACGGTCGATATGCTGGTCGCACATGGACGCTCGCTCGACGTGGTTTCTCAGGCCGAGCTTATGGAGGCGCCGCTCGGCGCTGCGCCCGATTACGAGACGACCTGCGCCGCAAGCGCGATCGCCGAGGTCGCGCGCGTGTGCTCGTTCGAGGACGCCGAGGACCCGTTTACCTTTGCCATAACGCAGCGAGCGCTTGCCCTGGTGGGCAGCGGGCTTGACACGGCGCATATGGACCTACTTGTGGCGGCATATGTCTTTAAGCTGCTATCGCACGTTGGCTATCGTCCCGATTTTTCGGCCTGTGTGCTGTGCGGAGACCCCATGCTGTCGTATTTTTCAGCCCAGGCGGGCGGTCTCATGTGCGGGTCGTGCGCGTCGAGCGTTCCGGGTGCCGAGCTGGTGTCGACCGGTGAGACCGCATGGCTGCGCGCCCTCATGTCCATGACTTTCGATGCGCTCATGGCCGAGCGAATCGACCCGCATACGGCGGCATTCCTGCTCGGGCTTTCGCATGTTTGGGCTGCGACGCACACCGATCAGCGCCTCCGCGCGATGGAATTCATGTTGGGTCGGTGATGATGCGCAGGCGCGGGCTGCTTGTGGTAACATACCGACCTGTTGGTACCTCGACCTTGGTTGTTCGCTCCACCGGCGGCTTCCCAGTCCGAGGCGAATCGAGTCGCCCGCGGGCGACGTAAAACGAAAGGTGAAACAATGACTGTTTCCAAAGAGCGCAAGGCGGAGCTGACTGCCCAGTTCGGTAACACCCCGGTCGACACCGGCAACCCCAAGGTTCAGGTCGCCATCCTGTCCGAGCGCATCAAGGAGCTGACCGAGCACATGAAGTCCCACCAGAAGGACTTCCACACCCGTCGTGGCCTGCTCATGCTCGTCGGCCGTCGTCGTCGTCTTCTCTCCTACATCAAGAAGAACGACATCGTCGAGTACCGTGAGCTCATCAAGGCTCTGGGCATCCGCGACAACATCCAGTAGGATTTGTACATGCTAAGAGCGTCCTGCGCAGCGGGGCGCTCTTTTTGTGTAAGGGCGCGAACAATCACGCTCTGAAGCGTGGCGGGGGCAGGGGGCCCGCGTCACATGAGAAGCCCGCAGACAAGGGGTCTGCGGGGTTAAGGAGAACAATGACACTCGTATCCAAGACCTTTGAGCTGTACGGCAAGACCTACACCTTTGAGTCGGGCGAGCTTGCCAAGCAGGCCACCGGCGCCTGCCTGGTCAAGCAGGGCGACACCACGATGCTCGACACCGTGGTCGTCTCCAAGGAGCGCAAGAACTACGACTTCTTCCCGCTGACCGTCGACTTCAACGAGAAGATGTACGCCGCCGGCCGCATCCCGGGTGGCTACCTCAAGCGTGAGGGCCGTCCCAGCGAGAAGGCCACGCTCACGGCCCGCATGATCGATCGCCCGATTCGCCCGAGCTTCCCGGATGGTTTCCGCAACGAGGTGCACATCGTCGCCACCTCGCTTGTCGCCGACCAGGTCAACCCCTTTGACGTCATCAACGTCATGGGTGCATCCCTGGCCATGACGCTCGGCGGCGTGCCCTTCGAGGGCCCGCTTGCCTGCGTGCGCATCGGCCGCAACGTGGAGACCGGCGAGTTTATCGTCAACCCCACCTACGAGGAGCGCGAGAACTCCGATCTGGACCTGGAGCTGGGCGGCTCTGCCGACTTCATCTCGATGGTCGAGGCCGGCGCCGAGGAGATCTCCGAGGACGACATGCTCGCCGCCATGAAGTTTGGCCAGGAGGCCCTTGCTGCTTTCTGCCAGGCTCAGGATGAGTTCGTCGCCGAGTGGGAGCAGGTCAACGGCCCCATCGTCAAGAAGGAGTATCCGCTCGACCAGCCCGTCGAAGAGGTCCAGGAGCGCATCTTCGCCCACTACGACGAGATGGCAGCCGCGCTTCGCGATGCCGACAAGCTCTCCCGTATCGGTAAGGTCGAGGCTCTGAAGGAGTCCATCCGTGCCGAGTTCACCGAGGAGGAGCAGGCCGCTTGGGAGCGCGAGATTCCTGTGGCGCTCAAGAAGCTCGAGAAGAAGGCCATGCGCACCATGGTCGTCGAGACCGGCGAGCGCGTCGACGGCCGTGCCGCCGACGAGATTCGCCCCATCATGGTGAAGGACAACTACCTGCCGCTCGTTCATGGCTCCGGCCTGTTCCAGCGCGGTCAGACCCAGGTGCTCTCCGTCCTGTCGCTCGGCATGCTCAACGAGGGCCAGCGTCTGGATACCATCGAGCCCACCGAGGGCAAGCGCTACATGCACCACTACAACTTCCCGCCGTTCTGCACCGGCGAGACCGGCCGCATGGGCAGCCCCAAGCGCCGCGAGATCGGCCATGGCAATCTGGCCGAGCGCGCTCTGCTTCCGGTGCTCCCCGACGAGAACGAGTTCCCTTACGCCATCCGCGTCGTTTCCGAGGTCATGGAGTCCAACGGTTCCTCTTCGATGGCTTCGACTTGCGGTTCTACGCTCGCCCTTATGGACGGCGGCGTGCCCATTAAGCGCCCGGTCTCCGGTATCGCCATGGGCCTGATCCAGGAGGAGGGCAAGACCGTGGTCCTGTCCGACATCCAGGGTCTCGAGGACTTCCTGGGCGACATGGACTTTAAGGTCACCGGCACCACCGAGGGCATCACCGCCCTGCAGATGGACAACAAGGCCACCGGCCTCACCTTCGACATCCTGGCCCGCGCTCTGCAGCAGGCCAAGGAGGGTCGCGCCTTCATCCTGCAGAAGATGCTCGATGTGATCCCCGAGCCGCGCCACACCACGCGCAGCACCGCTCCGCGCATCGTTTCCATCCAGGTTCCGACCGACAAGATCCGCGACGTCATCGGTTCCGGCGGTAAGGTCATCCGCGGTATCCAGGACGAGACCGGCGCCTCGGTCGACATCCAGGAGGACGGCACCGTCTTTGTCGGCGGCACCGGCGAGTCCGTCGACCAGGCCGTCGAGCGTATCAAGCTCATCATCAAGGTTCCCGAGCCGGGCGAGGAGTACACCGGTCGCGTGGTCTCCATCCAGCCCTTCGGCGCCTTCGTCAACCTGCTGCCCGGTAAGGACGGCCTGCTGCACATCTCCCGCGTCGCCAAGGGCCGCGTGGAGAAGGTCGAGGACGTCCTCAACGTGGGCGACGAGGTCAAGGTCGTCGTCATCGAGGTCGACGATCGCGGCAAGATCTCGCTCGATCGTCTGGATAAGCCCGAGGCCCCTGCTCGCGCTGAGGGTGCCTCCGAGGGCGACGGCGAGCACTTCCAGCGCCGTGAGCGTCCGCGTCGCGAGCGCTCCGAGCGCAGCGACCGTCCGCGCCGTCCCGGCGACAACGGAGGCC
>CAJMBB010000054.1 GCA_905211615.1 uncultured Collinsella sp.
GGGTTGTCATGGATTTGCTTTCGCATATGAGCCTCCTTGTCGTAAGGGGTACCTCCGCTGTTTTATGTTGCAGAAGCTTGCGCTAGCGGTCGCGGCGCTTGGACGCGACGAAGCCGGCGCCGATGACGGACGCACCGGCGATGCCGAGGGCGGCCGCCGCCGTCGCGGCGTTGTCGCCTGTGGCAGCCAGAACACCGGAAGCGTTTTTGGCGCCGGCGGCAGTCTTGGTCGTAACGGTCTTGGTGACCGCCGTGGTGGTCTTTACGTCCTTGTCTACGGGCTTGAGGCCAGGCTTCTGCTCGGGATTGGGCATAGGATCGGGATCGGGCTCCGGTATCGGCTCGGGCTCCGGTGTCGGCTCCGGCTCCTGCCCGTCTCCAAAATCAATCACTACATCATGGGCGACCTCGGCAGAACCGACGATATCCGTAATAGCAGACGAACCGGCAACACCGACGACCTGCCCGTTCTGGGAGCTCGGCCATTTCCCCGTATCAACAACCTTTTTCACATCGCGCACGGCACCATCCGTCGGAGTCGTAATCATCGCGCGCCCGTGCAAATTGTTCACGCTCAAATCAATCCTCGCGGCACGGAACAGCGTCGCAGTCGCGTCGTTGCAGTTGATCGCATAGATTCCCGCAGTCGCGCCCGAAGCCTCAATCTTCGATTTGCGAATCTTGATACGAGGCGTTTCCGACCCGGTGTTTGCCTCTGCCATGATTCCAAAACTTTGATTGCGGACGGCATCGATGCCGTTTGCAGAAGACAGGCTTCGAGACGTAAGATTCGACTCCTCGACAAGCATCCACACCGCACCGCTTTGCGAACGCGCGCTGATGCCCGCCGAGAGCGAAGCCGCACTGCCGGCGGAAAGCGCGACATCGGCTCCGTTGACGATTTTCATGAGGGTATTCTTTTTGATACCGACCGTATTGATGCACACGGAAACCTGCCAGGCATCGGCTGTCTTGATCGACAGGTTGGCGGCATCGATCGTGACGTCGCCCCCGTGCACGGAGACATAATCCGGTTCTTCCTGCTCGCTTTCCTGAGCAGCGTGTCTACTGGGAAGGTTATCGGCAAAGATACCGTAGGTGCCCACCGTTGGACGCCAAGATCCTTCCGCCGATTTTGCCTCGATTTTGACATCGGCGCCCTTATCGATCGTCACGCTGCCGGCCGTCGCGCGAATGCCCGTCGCACTGTTCACTGCGCCCGAAGCCGTCACGTTGACATTGGCGCCGCTGATGGTCACATCGCCACCCGCATTGCCGTCGCCTTCCGCCGCAATCACATCGGTCTGAGCCGTCGCATTAAGGGTGCCATCGCCGGTAATGGCAAGGTTGCCGTTCTTGACAGCAATGGCGCTCTGCCCGGCGTCGGCCGTGACGGTGTTGGTGCCCGTCACGCCGATGGTGAGGTTACCCTTGGCGCCGATGGAGCCGCCGACGTAGCCGTTGAGCTTCATGTCGTCGGCGCCGTCCCAGGACCACGTTCCGGCCTCGTCGCCGGCAACCGCGCCCTTGTTGTACTGCGTGCCGCCGACGTTGACCCAGTCGGCGGCGAGCGCCACGCTCGGTAGCAGCAGCTGGCCGGCCATGAGCACGCAAACCCCCGCGCAGGCAAGCTTGGCGCCCACGCGACGCCACGTTCCGTGGGAGAGCGCGCACGCGCGGCCGTGGTCGATTGGGTTGTCATGGATTTGCTTTCGCATATGAGCCTCCTTGTCGTAAGGGGTGCTTCTGTAACACCATGTTACGGGAAGATATCCGGATCCCGGGGCACAAATTCTCATGTGGCGCACCTGCCAGCGCAAAAGGCAACGAGCATGCGATTGCCAAGCGCCCCCCGAAAGGCCTGCCATCAATCCCTTTGTTGAGCCCTCTCATGCCCTCGCCAAGCAGGCATGTTGGGGTATCGCGCTCGTCATGATTCTTGCCTGCCTGTTCTCGACCCTCGACAACGTGGTCACACTCTCCAACGCCCACGGCACCATTGCCGTGCAAACCTGGCCGCGCCTCTTTTTGGCGGCGAGCGGCCTTGCCGCCGGTCTTATTTTTGATCTTGCCGAGCACCGTTACATGGGACTTGTCATGTTCGGCATCGCCGTGCTCTCGACCATTTCCATCCTAGCCGTGGAGGCCGGGGCCGATCCCAACCTGGGCCTTGTCGTCTTTTACCTGAGCTCGGGCTTTTTTGTCACGTTCTTTACCGCCACCTTTACGCAGCTGGCACCGCGCATGCGCGCGCCCGCCTTATGGGCCGGCATGGGTCGCGCTGCCAACAACGTATGCGCGTTCACCACATCGGGTATCTCGCTGGCGCTCGTGACCTCGGACAATGTTGCTCTCATCATGATCGGTGCGCTCGTTTTGCTCGTCGCCGCCTGCGCGACATTCGTGGCAGCCGGCTTGTTCCGCCTACCCCAAACCGAGCAGGAGCGCGAGCGCGAGCAGCTGGCAGAAGAAGCACTCGCCGCGCCGAGTATCGAAGAGCAGCGCCAGACCTTCATCGACAACCACGCTCTCACCCCGCGCGAAGTCGACGTGCTCATAGCCGTGACCCAGGATGAACGCCCGCTCAAGCAGGTTGCCGAGGAACTCGGTATCTCGATGCGCATGGTACAGCGCCACCTGAGCTCTATCTACCAAAAGACCGACACGCAAACGCGCGCCGGTCTCACCAAAGCCTTCCCCTCGGCCTAAAACAAAAACCACCACAAAGGTGCCTGTCCCCTTTGTGGTGGTTTGAGCGGAGCAGAAGGTCACTCTGCCAGCTTGTCTCAGTCTGTAACAGATAGGCCCCTATAAGCAGGCTTATTGTTACAGATCGAGACAGTAAAGGAACACGAAGCGATCTTTCGCAGCAACGACCCTCTAGTAAAGCGATGCGACATATCGGCCGAAGCCTGGCAATGCAAACTCAAAACGTCCTTGTAGAGGCTCTTCAATTACCCCAGCCTCTACCAGACGCTTTTTATACGTTGAAATCGAACCGGAACTCTTCTTAAGCCTCGCTGCCAGCTCTTGCCTGGTCGTCGTCCCAACCGGATTCATTGCACGAAGAAAATACAGGTCCCCTCGTGAAAGTTCCGCCGCTGTTGAAGCGAAAACTCGCGATTCCAGCTCCTCTTGCGCAAGTTTCGCGCCTCGTTCGACATCCTCAATAGAAACCTCGGAGGCTTGGCGCGAAGCATTCCATGCCCGATACCCCACCAACTGGAACATAAATGGAAAACCATCGATCGCCTTGGCAGCGAGGTCGATCGCCTCATCAGAAATCGTCTTGCCGCCGTCCTCAATCGTTAGTCGAAACGCTTCTTTTACCTCAGTCGGTGAAATTGATCCCAGCGAATGTTGAGCCGCGCGACGAAGAAACGATGTCGATTTCCCCGTCAGCAGCGCCAGCACGCGAAACGGCAGCCCCGCCATAAGCAAAGCTACCTTTTTATTCTCGCTTACAAAGTGCTGGTAGGTAGTAACAAGCTCCGTCATTTGCGCAAATGATGCATCCACTTCGTCAACGGCGATAAGCACCCCGGTGTCAATCGCTTCAAGCTGAGCAAACAAAGCGTTCATCTTAGTACGCCAGTTAGCGCCCTCAAATTCAACATCGATGTTTTCCCAGCTCATGCTTCCTACGGGGGCAATGCCGACACTGTTCACACGCCTAGAAGCGGGCTTTTCGATCAGATGGGCGGCTGATTCGTTGAGGCGCTGCAAAATGTCTTCGAGCATCCCCTCCGAGGCCGTCACATTCGCTGTAATCCAGCCCTCTTGCTGGGCGCGGTACGACAGATATGCCAAAAGCGCCGTTTTACCTGTACCACGCGCACCATAGAAAACCGAGCAAAGATTGGGATCGGAGTCGTCATTTTCAAACGCCAGCACCATATCATCGATGATTTGCTCACGGCCGGCCATATACGCCGGTACACGTCCGAACATCGGCGTGAATGGATTTGCCTGCCTGTACGCCGTCGGTACCGCCATAAAGCCTCCCTTGAACTCATCCTTGAACTCATACAACTTAATTATGCCCCTACAATCTTTAAGTATTTTGAGTATCTTTGATTTTTTTGAGCATCCTTGAGTTCTTTGAGCGATCGGCCCCCGGCAGAACCAGTTGACTTTCTCTGCCTAAAACAAAAACCACCACAAAGGTGCCTGTGTCCCCTTTGTGGTGGTTTTGGTCGGTTAGCCTTCGAACTGCGCTACTTTGTAGCGGTAGGCAGCGGCGATAACGTCTTTGCAACCCTCGCGGCCCAGCTTGGCGCGGTTGACGACGATATCTTTACCGCTCGTCATCTTCCACTTTCCGGCGCTATAGCGCTTATAGAACGCCTCGCGCGCCTTCTGCTGCTGTTTGACCAGCTTGGCGCCCTTCTTTTTGTTAAGGCCACGCTTTTTGCGCACAATCTCGACGCGGTCCTCAAAGGGGGCTGTCACCAACACGGCAATGTGGTTGGGGTTGTTACGCAGCAGATAATCGGACAGACGGCCTTCGATAATGCAGCTCTCGGTCTCGCCCAGATCCAAAATCACTTGGCTCATCTTTTGGAACAACTTGTCCGAGTACGAACGCGCATCGTAGCGGTCGGGCAGAAACGCCATGTTCTCCACGGCCAGGCGCTCGTCGTAGGCAGCCATCTTGTCGAGCGACTCGCCCGCGCGCAGCGACGCACGCACCAGCAGCTCGTTATCGTACAGCGGAATCCCCAGCTCATCGGCAAGGATACGGCCAATCTCGTGGCCCTCGGCACCAAAGTCGCGCGCGATAGTAATGACCACAGGATTCTTCTTATTCTCCAGATCGCTCATCGCGATTCCTTTCTAACAAATGAGAAATAGGCGATTTCTGATTCCCATTCTGTCACTTACGACCGTCCTGGTTTCCCAAGTGCGGCAGATTGCCCCGAAAGAGGAGCACCGCGTACTAAATGTACGCAAGCGACGATTGAGGGGCAAGGTGCCGTGCTTGGGGAAGCAGGACTATGCGGCTACGATGCGGCGCTGATATGCCCTCACCAGCAGCGAGATGCCAAAGTTGAGCACAAAGTACATCGCAAACACCAGGCCGTAGAGCATAAGCACCTGCGACAGGTCAATCGCGTGGGCCATCACGACGTTTGCCGTGTACATGAGTTCGGCCACGTTAATGCCCGAAAGATACGAACTGTCCTTGATGACGGTCGTGCACTGGCTAAACAGCGCCGGAATGATCGTCTTAAACGTCTGCGGCAGAATGATGTAGCGCATGGTGGCAAAGAAGCCAAAGCCCTGGCTCTGCGCCGCCTCAAACTGGCCGCGCGGAATCGAGTTGAGGCCGCCGCGCACAATCTCGGCCATAACAGCGCTGGTAAACAGCGTAAAGGCGATGGTCGAAATCACAATGTCCAAACCCTGCACCGTAAAGTAGATAAACAGGATCCACAGCAGGTTTGGCGTGCAGCGGAACAGCTCGATATAGGCGCTCACCAAAATACGGAACGGGCGGGGCGCATAGCTCTTAACGAGCGCCAGCACCGTGCCAAAGATGAGCGAGAAAAAGATCGACAGCGCCGAGATCTCGATCGTCTTAACAAAGCCGCCCCAAATGTAGAGCAGGTTGGTCGCGTTGAAGATTTCCATGCGCTAGGCCTCCTCTACGTTGTCGAGCCCCAGCTCGGCCAGGCTCACGCCGCGCGGACGCTCCTTGGAGCGGCGCTCGAGCCACTGCACCAGCATGGCGAGCGGAAAGCAGATGATGAAGTACATAAGGCAGCAGACGATGTATCCCTGCAGGTAACCGTACAGACTCACAAAGTTGTCGGAACGGTACATAAGGTCGCCGCCGGCCACGAGCGCCAGCACCGACGTGTTTTTGACCAGGTTGAGCGCCTGGTTACACAGCGGCGGCAGAATGATCTTGAACGTCTGGGGCAGCACGATGTACCAGTAGGCCTGCGCGCGAGTGAAGCCCTGGCTCTGGGCCGCCTCCATCTGACCGCGCGGAACCGCCTCGATACCAGTGCGGATGACCTCCGAAATGTAGGCCGCGTGATACAGGCCCACACCCAAGAAGCCCAGCACGAACGGCGCGATGCGCACCGGCTGGTCGGCACCGGTTATGGCCTGCAAAAACTGCGGACCGGCCATGTACATAAAGAGCACCTGTACGGGCAACGGGGTGTTCTGGTAAAACTCCACGTACACGCGGCTTATGGCGCGCAGCACGCGCGAACGGGTGGTAGAGAACACGCCCAGCAGTGTGCCCAGCACCAGCGACAGCAGCAGACCGGCAACGACCACCTGTAGCGTCACGCTAAAGCCCTCCCAGAAGGGCCCCATATTTTGAAATGTCGTCGACCAACGGTCGGCGTCAAATAATCCTTCGAGCATTTGATTCCTTCCTTGGACGATGCGCCTATACAAGACCCCAGGTCTTGACCTCTTGGTCGAGCCAGCCATCGGCCAGGCGATCGCAAATCACCTGATCGACCACGGCCGAAAGGTCGCAGCCCCTCTTGGTCGCCACGCCGTAACCCTGCTCGCCAAACTTGACCTCGGGCTGCAGCAGCTCAACGGTCTCGTTCATGTAACCGGCCAGCGTGGAGCGGTCCATGGCAAAGACGTCGATATTGCCGGCGTCGAGCGAACTCTTGATGATGGGGTAGCCGCTAAAGGCCCTAAACTCGGGCTTGCAGCTAAAGCCGTTGTCCTTGATCATCTGCTCGATCAGGCCCTGCGTGGTGGCACCCTGGCTTACGCCAATGACCTTGCCGTCCAGGTCCTCAATCGAGGTAAAGCCCGAACGCTTCTTGACCATGAGTCCCACGTAGTCGGTGCGGTACGGCGTCGAGAAATCCCAGCTCTTCTTGCGCTCGTCGGTGATGGTGTAGGTCGCCGCGACCACGTCAAGTTGGCCGTTATCGATCAGCGGGCCGCGCGTCTTGGGCGTTACGTCGGTAAACTCGACAAGCTCCTGGGCGCGGGCCTCCTTGTAGCTCACGCCAAAGACGGCAGCGGCGATTTGGTAGCACAAATCGACTTCCATGCCCTCAAAGCGGCCCTTGGCGGTGTCGTAATAGCCATAGCCGGGAACGTCCTTCTTAACGCCGGCATTCAGATGGCCACGCGACTTGATGGCCGCAAGCTTGGACCCCTTGTCGGAACCCTCGCCGCTGGTGGAGTTGCCGCAACCGGTAAGCGCGGTCCCCGTCAGCGCAAGCATGCCGGCGCCAGCCAGCTGCAAAAAGTGACGGCGCGATACGGCCGCCCTCGTCATATCCGTCATGTCCATCACCGCGCCTAGTGCAGAATCTTGGACAGGAACTCGCGGCAGCGCGGGTTCTCGGGGTTATCGAAGAAGTGCTCGGGCGTGCCCTCCTCCAGGATGCGGCCGTCCTCCATAAAGATGACGCGGTCGGCCACCTGGCGCGCAAAGCCCATCTCGTGCGTCACGCAGATCATGGTGATGTCCTCCTGCGCGAGCTCAATCATAACGTCCAGGACTTCCTGGACCATCTCGGGGTCGAGCGCCGAAGTCGGTTCATCAAACAGGATGATGGGCTGCTTGGTGCACAGGGCACGGGCGATGGCGATGCGCTGCTGCTGACCGCCCGAGAGATTCTGCGGATACTCGCCGGCCTTATGCGCCATGCCAACGCGCTTGAGCGCGGCGATGGCGATCTCGGTCGCCTCCTCCTTGCTCTTCTTTTGCAGCTTGATGGGCGCGAGCGTCAGATTGCCGAGCACCGTCATGTTGGGATACAGGTTGAACTGCTGAAACACCATGGAACTATACTTGCGAGCCATCTCCAGGTGATTCTTTTTGGTGAGCGGCGTACCGTCGATGACGACCTCGCCCGACGTGGGCTCCTCCAGATAATCGACGCAACGGATGAGCGTCGACTTACCCGAGCCGGAAGGCCCGATCATTACGAGCTTCTCGCCGCGCTTGACGGTGAGATTGATATCTTTGAGCACATGCAGGTCGCCAAAGTACTTGTTGAGATGCTTGATCTCGATCATGTCTGCCATGAATGTCCCTTCCCTGCGTTTACACGAGTTGAACTATTGTACGGAAAGAACCACGTTTCCGCAGCCCACACTACATTCCCGTAAAGAACCCGCAACCTTCCACCCACTCATTGGGGACAGACTTAAATGAGTACCTGCTCATTGGGCACTCATTTAAGTCTGTTCCCCAATGAGTACTCAGCCCAGAAAAAGGGGGCGCGACCGCAATGGTCACGCCCCTCAGCCTCAACTGTGTACCGCTCGGCCCCTACGCGAGGCGGGCTCCGACGATCTTTGCTGCTGCCGGCTTATCGAAGTTGCCGCCGGTGGCCTTGCCCAGAGCACCCATGACCTGGCCCATCTGCTTCTTGGACGTGGCACCCAGCTCGGCGATGACCTGCTCGATCAGGGCTTCGAGCTCCTCGCCCGAAACCTGCGCGGGCAGCAGGCTCTCCAGAATCTTGACCTGCTCGGTCAGGTTGTCGGTACGCTCCTGGTCGGTACCGGCCTTAATGGACATCTCCAGCGTCTCGCTCGTCTGCTTAATCAGACGCTTGATCATGCTGTTGACATCTTCCTCGGTCACATCACGGCGCTCGTTGACCTCGATGTTCTTCACCTCGGCCTTAACCTGGCGAATGATCGACAGGCGAACCTTGTCCTTGGCCTTCATGGCCGCAATCATTTCCTTCTGCAGTTCTTCGTTGGTCATCTGCAAATCCTCCTCAATAGTGCGGGCGGCACTCGCACGAGCGCCGCCCCATGATTACTTAGTCGTCGACGAATCGTCGGTCGAACTCTTGGTGACGCCCTTCAGGCTGACGTTGTACGGCACGTCCTTGGGCATGGGGTTAACGGTGATGTCGGCGTCCTTCTTGTACTGCTCCAGCCATTCGCTGTACGTGGTGCTTGCCGCCTGCGTCTTCACCACGTTGGAGACGTACTTCTTGATGTCCTTGGGCACCTGCTTAATGTCATCGACCTGATTATCGACATGGAAGTAGTCGGTGCACTTGATGATGTGGTAACCATAGGTCGACTCGACGACACCGCTCACATCGCCCTTGTTGAGTCCCTCGAGCGCCGCCTGGTAGCTGTCGACGAAGGTGGTGAGCTTGTCCCAGCCCACGTCGCCCTTCTTCTCCTTGGAGCCAGTGTCGTCGGAATACTGCTCCACGGCGTCCTCAAAGCTCAGCTCGCCGGAGTTGATCTTGTCCAGGCACTCCTGCGCCTTGGCTTTGGCGGCAGCCTTGTCCTCGTCAGATGCGTCAGAATCGACCTTGATCAGGATATTCGACGAACGACGGGCATCGTTGTAGTTGGACAGGTTCTCATTGATGTAATCGACAATCTCGCTGTCCTTGGGCTTGCTGGTGGGTGCCACGGCATCCTTGAGCTTCTGCTGCGCCAGGCTCTCCTTGAGCGAATCCTTGTAGGTGTCCTCGGTGTAGCCGTAGGTCTTAAGGGTCTTCTTGAAAGCCTTAGCGCCGCCAGCACTCTTGCACGCGTCCTTCCAAGCCTTCTCGACCTCCTCGTCCGACACCGTCACGCCGTTTTCCTTCTGTGCCTGCTGAAGCAGGATCTGCTGAGTGTAGGAGTCGATGAGCTGCTTGCGGTACTTCTTGGGCGTGAGGTCGTTGTCGACCAGGTACTGTGCCCAGTCCTTGTCCTTGGTGTAACCATAGGACGTGCGCATGCTCATAATCTGCTTGGTCACGGTGTCCTCGGTGAGGTTGGTGCCGTTGATAGTGGCCGCCACACCACCAGTGAGCTTATAGCCCGAGCCGGCGCTTTCGGTCTGCGACATCAGGCCGGAGCACGCCATGGCCGAAACGGAGAGCAGCATCGCCAGCACGCCGATGACCACCAGGACAATCTTGACGGTCTTGGACACATAGGTCTTGCGCTGCTTCTTGCGAGAGCTGGAGGCGGCGCGGGACCGTTGCTCGGGCGTCGGCGCGACCTCGGGGTTCTTTTTCTTATTTGCCATGTTTGGCCTTTCGCATCACGAATCGAACAAACGCCATTGTGTCACAACGCAGCCCCCGCGGCACACCTGGTGCATGGGGGGCAGGTTAATCTGCACCATTTTGGTGCAAAGGGGGCAGACCCGGCAGTTAAGGACGTTCCTTTTAGGCCGGCAGTTAGGGACAGTCCCCAAGTGCCGGCCCTAAAAGTGGCGGCGGATGGCATCGACCATGCCCTGCGGCGTGGTCTGGCCGAGCACGTCGGCCGCGGCGCCGGCGTCCATAAAGATATTCATGAGCGCCTGAAGTGCCTCGACCTGACCGCCCGGCTCGGCAATGCCCAGGTTGATGAGGATCTGCGCCGGCACCGGGGCTCCCATGCCCGCCATCGCGTTGAACGTCACAGGTGCGGCGGGCTTCACCACCGCGATATAGGGCTTGGCCACAAATCCCGGATCGGTATGCGGAATGGCGATGTTTGCCGCCGGCATAGCGAGACCCGTGGGATAGGCATCCTCACGCGTGCGAACGGCGTCGAGCCAACCGGGCGCAATGTAGCCACGCGGAGCGAGCTCGCCCTCGAGTCGCGCAAACACCTCATCCGGCGTCGCACACTCCCAATCAAAAAACACCAGCTCGGGCGAGAATAGCATCTCGGCGTCATCCGCCATACCGTCCTCCAAAGTTGCATGAGGTTCACAATGCCCCATATGATAGCGAAAGGAGGCAGGCAAGGTTAGTCGAGGATCCCAATCATCTCAAGAGTGCGGGCAGGCGTCAGGCAAACTTCGGGCATCGCCTCCAGCATGCGCCGGTCGCTCGTGACCACATAGTCGACATCTGCCGTCTCGCCCGAAGCGATGATGAGGTTGTCTTCAAGATCCGGCATGCGCTTGCCGAGCATGCGCGCCATTTCGCACTCTGCCAACGAAAGCGGAGAGGCCGTCGCCACCTGCATCATATGCTCGATGCAGGCCCATGACGCCGAGACAAACGACACGTTAATCCCATTCACATTCCGCCGGGCCAGACGACGAGGCAATATATAGAACACATCCTTTGCCGTCGTTGGCGCATACAGAAGGTCGATCTTTCCCGCCTCGGCCAGTTCAACCAATCTTTTCGCTTCGTCGAACGCCCCTTCTTGCAGGTAATAATCGAGCCAAACGTTCGTATCTACCAAGAGATGCTTTGCCTCAATCATCGACAATTCGCCTCAATGTCGGCAATCATCGCGTCATACATATCATCTCGTACGGCATCCCAGTTGTCCGCCGAAGATTCGGCCGGTGCAAAATCCGAAGCGCTTAGCCCCAACGAGGAAAAAGCTAGGCCACACCCCTGCTCGGCCAGGCTCTCCGCACGGGGCGCCTCGCGCTTATCCGCCACCATAAATACCGGCAACGCTTGATGCTCGACAAGATAGACCCAAAGCGCACGAATGGCATCGCTCGCCCCCAATCCATTGCGAGTTAGGACCGCGTCGCCACCAGCCTTGAGCATAGGATCGATTCGTGTGTTGAGCTGCACCGTTGCTGTACCCATAGCGGCTCCTCTCTACCTGCTAGCAGTATAGCAAACATTAAAGGCCACACAAAAGGGCCCCGCCCACACACGGGCGGAGCCCTATCGGATTTCTTGGGATGGAAATGACACCCGTCACGTTATCCAGAGTCCAAAATCAATGAGCCAATAAAGCTGAGGGGGCTCATGTGATTCCATAAGCCCCCTCAGCTTTTTCGATAGTTAAGTCACAACAGCGCTTCGTCATTAACAAACACAAGCTGTCTCATTTTCCCACTTCTGCCCTTTAGGCCCAATACGGAATATACCTTCGATATTTGGCGCCCGCATCCTCATCCTCTTCCTTTATCAATGCCTCTTCTAGGCACTCTCTGATTAGACGAGACATCGCCACCGTGTTTTTCTTTGGCTCTGTTAGACCAGGATTGACATACATGTGTCCCCACGGTGCC
The DNA here is from genome assembly GCA_905211615.1 of uncultured Collinsella sp. Lineage (GTDB taxonomy): Bacteria > Actinomycetota > Coriobacteriia > Coriobacteriales > Coriobacteriaceae > Collinsella. The sequence continues at coordinate 11,947 of CAJMBB010000054.1, forward strand.
ATATCGTTGACCCCG
>CAJMBB010000055.1 GCA_905211615.1 uncultured Collinsella sp.
CGGGGCTGCCGCAGCCGACCTCCTCGCCCATGTCAAAGTAGATCTCGGAGCACGGACCGCAGGGGCCGGTGGGGCCAGCGGCCCAGAAGTTGTCGTCCTCGCCCAGGCGGGAGATGTGGTCCTCGGCAACGCCCAGAGAACGCCACACGTCGTGGGTCTCGTCGTCCTCGGTAAAGACGGTAAAGTACAGGCGGTCGAGCGGCAGCTTGAACTCCTTGGTGATGAGCTCAAAGGCCCATGCGCAAGCCTGCTCCTTGGAGACGCCGCCAAAAGAGAAATCGCCGAGCATCTCGAAGAACGACAGGTGACGACCGTCCTCGCCGATGCAATCGATGTCGTTGGTGCGGACGCACTTCTGGCAGGAAATCGCGCCGATCTCCTTCATGGTCTTCTTGCCCTGGTAGTACTCCTTAAACTGGTTCATGCCGGCGTTGGCAAGCAGCAGCGAGGGATCATCGGGGACGAGGGACGAAGAAGGATAGAGCTTAAGACCGCGCTCCTCAAAGAAGTTGAGGAACTTGGAGCGGATCTCGGCCGTAGTCATTGACGGGTAGTCAGCACTCATAGAGGGAATCTCCTCGGTTTCACATCGAAACAGTTCAAACGTAACGATATTACCATCCCACCGCGCAAGTGCAAAAAAGAGGGCCGCCAAACAGCGACCCTCCAGCGAAAGTGCACGTTATTCAGTACTGTGCGATCCTTTGAAAAAGGACTGCTGTAGAATTACATATAAGAGTCACCCGGAAGGAGCGATCGATGAAAAGTAGACGATTTGTCCTGAATGCACTTCTGGTACTAGCACTTTTAGCGCTCTTGGCCTTCTCCTGCTGGTACGCAAACCAACCAGCATTTGGCTACGTATTGTATGCAGTAATGTCCGGCGATAAGGCTTATTACACTCTACGCGCAATTGACGTTCTCTTTTTCTATGTAGCCGGCCCCTTATCAATCGCTTTGCTCGCGTTTATTGTCATTTACAACTTCAAGAAACGTTAATAGGGCCTATTTAGAATCCGAATCGTCCATGGAGCCGTCGATGCCGGTTTTGGTATCGTCGTCCGAGTTGGAGTCATCGTCCTTGGCGAAGGGATTCTTGAAGAAGCCCGTGGCATCGGGTTGCAAACCCGAGAGCTTGATCCAGGGATTATCGAACTCGGGCTTAGGCATCGCTTGGGCCTCGGGCGCAGTCTCGTTGCCGATGAGCTCGGACTCGTAAATGAAAGTGTCGTCGCCGAGCGCGTCGTAGGCGGCGACCGGGTTGCCATCGGCATCGCGGTACGGCGTGCCCTTAAACACGGCGCCGTCATAGGCCACAAGCTGACGGCCGGTCTCATTCTCGAAGTAGTACACGAAGATGCCCTTGAGGGCCGCACAAAGCGGGATGGCAATAATCATGCCGATGGGCCCCATGAGTGCCGAACCAATAACGAGCGCCGTGAGGCTCATAATGGGATGCACCTGCACTGAGCTCTGCATGACCTTAGGCGAAATCACATTGTCGGTGACGTTTTGCGCGACCATCGTCACGATGAGCGTCCATAACGCCAACATGGGGCTGAACATGAAACCGAGTACCGTGGCGATTGCTGCGCTCACCCAGGGACCGACGACCGGAACCAAATGCATGATGCCGGTAAAGATAGCCATGAGCGCCGCATACGGATGACCGATGATCATAAAACCGATAAAGGCGAGGAAACCACCGCAGATGGACGTCACGACCATACCGCGCATGTAGCCGCCGACAGAGCGAGAAAGGATGGCGACCATAAAGCGGTACGAGGTCTCCTTCTCCTGACCGATGATGGTGCAAATCTCGTGATGCATGCGAGGGTAGTCGCAGGCCATCCAGTAGGCAAGCACCAGACCAAGGAAGATCACGAACAACTGCGAGGCCGTATTGGTGATGAGCGGGAACACACCGCGACCAAGCTCGGCAGCAATCTGAGACACATACTTCGATGCCACGGTAACCAGGGACGAAAGATTATCGTCCAAATACTCCTTGAGCGGCGTGTTGTTGAGCGTCTTGGCATGCGAGATCATCTCATTGAGATCGCCACCCGCAACACGAAGCTGCTCGGGCAGGCGGCTCAGGACTTCCATGATCTGACCAAAGAGAATCGGCGACAAGATGCAAACGACACCGACTAGCACGGCAACAACAACAATAAGCGCGACAAGCGAACCGATGCCGCGATTCGCGCCATGGTGCTCGAGCCAGTTGGTGATCGGCGACATCACAAAGGCGATGATGGAGCCGACTGCCAAAAACTCGATAACCGGCGCCAGCATGCCCATAAGGTTAAAGATGACGGCAGCGATGACAATGCAGCCGACGACGCCCCAAATGCGCAGCGTCAGAATACGGGTGTCGCGAAGCGTGCGGTCGGTTTGTTGGGGGTGCTCACTCATGAACGAACCATCACTCCGTCGGGGTCAATCTTGTCTTGAATCTTCTTAAGGGTACGGCGCAGCAGACGCGAGACCTGCACCTGCGAGATGCCCAGCTTCTTAGCAATCTCGATCTGGGTCATGCCCTTTACGAAGCGCAGCTCGATAACCTCGCGCTCGCGAGGCGAGAAATCGCGGATGGCTTCCTCGATTACCAAGCGATCATCGGTAAAGTCGAGCTCGTTGTCGTCGTCGGCGTAGCGATCGAGAATCGAAGGCGCATCGTCAGAATCGGACGCACCGGGGGCCTCGATGGGCACCGAGGTGTAGGCCGAGGACGATTCCATGGCTTCGAGCACCTCGTCGACGGTCACGCCCAGGTAATCGGCGATTTCCTCAACCTTGGGCGAACGCTGAAGCTCGTTGGTGAGCTTATCGGTAGCCTGATTGACCTTGGCCGAGAGCTCCTGCAAGCGACGGGGCACGCGCACGCTCCAGCCCTTGTCGCGGAAGTGACGCTTGATCTCGCCCAATATGGTAGGCGTGGCAAACGTGGTGAACTCGAGTCCGCGCTCAGGGTCAAAGCGGTCGATAGCCTTGAGCAGGCCCAAATAGCCAACCTGCATCAGATCATCGAGCGGCTCGCCGCGGTTCTTAAATTTGTTGGCAAGAAACCTTACCAGGTTCATGTGGGACATGACGAGCTGCTCGCGTGCGTCCGGGTCACCGGTCTCTTTATAGCGACGAAACAGCTCGCGGGTTTTCTCCTTGTCCCAAGCGGTCTTACCGCTCCGGGAACGTTCGGTCATATTAGATATCCGCCTTGAGGTCGAGGGAAAGCGTCAGGGGCGCCGCAGTCTTTTCGTAGGAATCGCACACGCTCGCCAAAATGAGCTCGGCATACACAGCGGCCTGGTCATCCTCGTCGACGGTGGCCTGGTCGCCAAAGGTAAAGGTCATGCCAACGTGAGATTCGTCGACATCGAATTTGATCGAGATGTCATCGGAATCAACAGCCGTGCAGCCGAAAATAAATGCTTCCTCGGCAGCCATACGAATGTCCTCGATGCGATCGACGGACATGGAGCAGAGCGCACCGACATTTGCCGCCGTCATGCGCACAAGGCGCGCCAGACGCGGGTCGCCGGCAACGGTCAGCGTAATGGGGCAAGTTGCTTCGCTACTCATCGCAGGACTCCTCGGTGGTCTCGGCGGGCGTGTAGGTGTAATACTGGGCTGCTTTAGCAGCAGGCTTCTGTGCATCATTGTCACCAGCAGCGACATCGTCCCCGGCTTCGCCAATCAGGACACGCTCGGTCGGCTGCTCGGCTTTTTCGGCAGCGGAAAGCTTGCGCTCAGCGTCGGCCGCGGGAGCCTTCACCTTGTTAAAGAGTTTCTGCACGGCACCTGCCGCAGAATCAGTCACGCTCGACACAGCATTGCTGGCCTCGGCCATGCTACCGGTGACCTCAGAAATGTCGCGAACCACGGCTTCGACCTCTACGAGATTGGAGGTAAGGGCATCAACTGCCGTCTTGCTCGACTTAAGCAGCGGCTCCATCTGGGCAAGCGCCGGCGTAAGCTCATCGACAGCGCCACCGAGCTTTGCCACCACAGGCTGAGCCTCGGCGATGGTGTTGTTGAGGTCGTTCACGGTCTTATCGAGCGAGTCGACAACGGTGCGGGTCTTGCGCAGGGTAAGCGCGAGCTCAACGATGGCCCACACGCCGGCAACAGCGAGCAGCAGCAGGGCGATTTGAATGGGACTCATACAAGCCTCCCAAAGGAATCGATATACAGACGATTTCCATGGTACCCCAAAGGGGGCCGAACATGCCATGAGCAGCAACGTGGGACAAAATTATCAGCAGCTACTTCGGTGCATTCCCGCTGCGGTCGCGTTCACTTTGCTCTACGCGCCATTCTTCCCAACCGCGGCCGGCAGGCTGCCAAAATGCACCGCGTTCCAAGCCTTCGGGCAAATAGCGCTGATCGACCCAGCCTTCGGGATAATCGTGCGGGTATTTATACACACCGTAGTCGTCGCTGCCTGGGCGATGGCGATCGCGCAGATAACTCGGCACCTCGCGAAGCCCACTAGAATGGATATCGGCCAGCGCCGCATCGATCGAAGCCTCACACGCGTTGGATTTAGGGGCCAAACACACATAGAGTGCAGCCTGAGCCAGGTTAATGCGGCACTCGGGATAGCCAATGACCTCGGCAGACTTAAACGCGGCATGTGCCACCAAAAGCGCCTGCGGGTCGGCGTTGCCAACGTCCTCAGAAGCATGAATCATAATACGGCGAGCGATAAACTTAGGATCCTCCCCAGCATCGATCATGCGCGCGAGCCAATAGATCGTGGCATCGGGGTCGCTACCGCGCATAGACTTAATAAACGCACTGATGATGTCATAGTGCATGTCGCCGTTTTTGTCATACGAAAATCCACGACGCGGATTGGCAATCTTTACGTCATCCACGGTAATGGGATAACGCTCCCCCGCCGCCGGCGCTGGCGTCCCTTCGGTATCGGGACGCGTTACGGCAATCTCGCTCGCAAGTTCGAGCGTCGTGAGCGCCGAGCGAGCGTCACCCGCTGCCAGCGTGCAGATGGTCTTAACCGTATCCTCATCGGCCGAGAACTTGCCGTTCAAACCCTGCGGCGCCTCGAGCGCACGCTCGATAAGCGTGGCGATATCCTCGTCTTTAAGATGCTCCAGCTCCACCACGCGACCGCGCGAGAGCAATGCCGAGTTGACCTCGAAGTACGGATTCTCCGTCGTGGCGCCAATCATAATGACGGTACGGTTCTCAACCGCATGCAGCAGGGCATCCTGCTGCGACTTAGAGAAGCGGTGAATCTCATCGATGAATAGAATGGTGCGGCGGTCGTACGTATTCAGGCGCGTCTTGGCCTCATCAATCACGCGACGCAGGTCCTTCACGGTACCCGTGACGGCGCTGACCTCGACAAACTCGCTCTTGGTATGGTTGGCGATAATGTGGGCCAGCGTCGTCTTGCCCGTACCGGCCGGCCCGTACAGTATCACGCTCGAAAGCACGTCATGCTCGATCGCGGCACGCAGCCACGAGCCCTTACCGACGGCCTTTTGCTGACCCACGTACTCGTCGAGCGAATTGGGACGCATGCGCACCGCGAGCGGCGCATTTTTAAAGGAACGCTCGCGCGTCGAGACAGAAAAAAGGTCGTCCATAGCCATCCCATGCATCAATCAAAAACGTTTTCCACTAACAGTATACCGAATTAATACGAACTACCGTTCGTTAATATAGGTACGGTGCGGAAACTCCAGACCAGGGAACAGCTTGCTCGTCAGCTCGCAGAAATAACCGTCCGTCATGCTCGCGATATAATCCACCACGGCTTGATCCTTGTCGTCCTCCCAGGCATAGGTGCGATCGTAGTAGGAAAGCTGCTGCTCAATGCGCGAAATATGGTGCTTAAAGATATACGAAGACTCGTCGCCTTCGTTTATGTCCTGCAGACAACGGTCGTAGAGCTTTACGAACGCCTCGCGCAGCTCCGCCTCGGAATCGCCTTCGATACCGCCCTTGCTATAGATCTTCTCGTAGTTCTCGCGCTTGGCTCGGCGAATTTCCTCAAACAGGTCCTCGCTCATCTCGATGCGCGGCTTACCATAGCTGTGCTCAACGATATCGATGGAGGCATGCGTGAGGATCCAACTGTTGTAGGCACCGCCCCGGCCATCATCAAAAGCGTCAGGCGAAAGCAGGCCCGCCGCGATCGCATCCTGACGGTCACGACCGACGTAGGCAAGAATATCCGAGATGCGAACGACGCAGCCCTCGAGCGTCATGGGACGCAGGTGCTCAATTGCGCTATAGCCCGTGGCAATGCAATCCTCAACCGTCGGGTCAAACTGGTCAAAGGAGCCCATGTCCGAGAGCTCAAACACACGCTGCTCGTACTCGCCGTTATGGCATAGCACGCCGTCGAGCGTCTGGAGCGACACGTTGCGGCCATACAACGCGTCGAGCACGCGGACCGACTGCACGTTATGGAAAAAATAACGCCCCGTGCGCTCATGAAAGATATCGTTGAGGAAGCGCTCGCCGGCATGGCCGAAAGGCGTGTGTCCCAAGTCGTGACCCAGGCCAATCGCCTCGATCAGATCGCAATTGAGCCCCAGGGCGCGACCGATATCGCGCGCAATGCGGGAGACAAGCTGTACGTGCAAACCGCGGCGTGAAAGATCGTCATTGCTACGGAAGCTAAAGACCTGCGTTTTGCCTGCATAACGGGTGTACGCCGGAAGATGAAGTATCTTTTCGGTATCGCGCATAAACGCCGGACGCATAAGCGTGCCTTTGTCGGCGGCGCGATCAATACGACGAATGACTTGATCGTCGTTGCAACGATACGGGTTGACATAGCCCGAAGCACGATCGGCGGCAATGCGCTCGACAAGTTCGGGCGACAACGCCGAGGGAATACGGTCCATGCGCGCCTTAATGACGGCCGTTTCTTGATTAATTGCCATGGCATGCTCCTTAAGAAGGATGCGCAATCGGTTACAAAGTGCAGCCCACGACCTCGATTATGGCAAAAATCGGCACCAAAAACGGGAGCAATGGCAGAGAGCGCGATTTTGTGATGAGGCAGGCAATGGCAAGGCCTAGGAGCGCGGCGGTAAATGCCACGATGCCGCCCATAGGATCGAAGGTGCAAAGCGCGAAGAGTGCCTTGACGTCCCCCATGCCGATGCCCGAAGTTTGGCGAAAACGACGCCAGAGGGACTCAGTCAGCACAAGGGCAAGGTAGACGATGACCGCAAGACCGGCGTGGTCAAGCGCTGTGTTCAAACCGAGGTCGAGCCAAACGCCCGCCAACGCCGCCACGGCACATGCGCCGGCAAGCCCATTGGGAAACCGTCGCTCTCGGGCATCAATTGCCACGCCGGCAAAGATGCAAATCCAAAACGGGATATAGGCCATCGGACTCCTCCTCGAGCTGCATCGCAAAAGCAAAAACCACCACAAAGGTGCCTGTCCCCTTTGCGGTGGTTTTGGTGGTGGTTATTTGGCGCCTTGCATGACCTCGTCAAGGGTAACGTTGACGGCGTGCTGCGTCGGCACCCAGTCGACCTTCAGGAACAGCGCGGCCACCGTGATGGGGATATAGCTGAACATAAAGATCGGGAAGGTAAACAGGTTAGTCACCAGACGCCACTTTTGCGCGCAGTGAATGTGCTTGTACTCAAAGATAGTCGTGAGCAGCGCCAGGATAAAGAAAGTCTGATACATCATCGCGAAGGTCATAATGAGCGAAGCGGCACAAGCCTGCATCTCGACCTCGGTGGCCAAGAAGCCGTGCGAGAGCCCGCCCACGATCAGGAACGTGGCATTGGCGAGCATCGAGATCAGCGATAGTAGCATACCCGGGGCGATCGTCATAAACATGTCGTAAGCGGCAAAACGATGGTAGCGGAAGGTCGATTTGACCAGGTGCTTACCGTACGTAAAGAACACCTGGTAGAAGCCCTTGGTCCAACGCATGCGCTGTTTCCAGGACGCCTTAAACGTCACGGGCTGCTCGTCAAAGAACTCCGCCGGCGCATAGCCAATGCGAATGCCGTGAATGGCGCAGAACGTGGTGAACTGAATATCCTCGGTCAGCGTATGGAACTGCCAGCCGTGCATACCCTCGATCACGCTGGCAGAAATAAGGTAGCCCGAACCCGAGACGGCGCAAGACGTCTTGCAGATGTTGCGCGCGTTGTTGAGAAAGCGCGCCTCGCGCAGATACCAGGTGGCATTAGCCGCCGAGATCCACGAGCTGCCGAAGTTCTTGGAGTTACGATAGCTCGTGACCACATGGAAACCCTGGTCAAAGGCATCGTTCATCTTGGACACGTAATCGCGGGAGATTACGTTGTCGGCATCGAAGATAAAGTAGCCCTCAAACGTGTCGGGATACTCGTTAAGGATACGGTCAAAACCAAAGTCCATGACCCAGCTCTTACCCTTGCGGGCCAGGTCATTACGTTCGTACACAATAGCGCCGGCCTCGCGCGCGAGCTGCGCCGTGTTGTCGGTGCAGGCATCGGCGACCACGAAGACCTCGATGAGCTCGGACGGATAATCCTGATCCTTGATGGAGCGAACGAGGTTGGCGATCACGGCTTCCTCGTTATGCGCCGCGATAAAGAAGGCATAGCGGTGGAGTTTTTTGGCCTTGGGAGGCGCTACCTCGCCCCGAAGAGCGCCAATGACAAAGAAGACCACCTGGTACAGAAAGCAGACCGTAAGCAACGTGACGACAATCTGGTTGAAGATCACGATGGGTGTGTTGGTTTGTAAAAAGGCGAGCATGCAGGCTCCCAGCAACGCGTTACGTAAACAATCGTATATCTTACCGCAGGCTTACCGAGTTCAAGAAACCACCTAATACTGGCTAGGCTTCGAGCAGACCGAGTTGCGGGACGATTTCGTCGCCAGCGGCAGTGCGGCCGAGCGAGCGCGGGGCCAGGTCGTCAAGAACCGCAGCGAGATCCCACGGCAGCTCGTCGCGGCACTCAATGCGCTCCCCCGTCACGGGATGGTCGAATGCAACACGCCAGGAATGAAGGAATTGCCTGGTCAGACCCTGATCGGCGCGTGCATCGCACTTGCCGTAGAGCGGATCGCCCACGCAGGCGTGGTTGATATGGCGCATATGCACGCGAATCTGATGTGTGCGGCCCGTAAACAGGTGGCACTCGACGAGCGTATAGCCGTCGTCAAAACGCGTGGAATCGAAGCGCTCGAGGACCTTAAAGGTCGTAATGGCCTGGCGCGCGAAAGGATCGTCCGAAACCGCCATCTTGACACGGTCACGCGTAGAACGGGCAATGCCGGTGTTAATGGTGCCCTCATCCATAGCGATATGTCCGTGAACGAGCGTGATATAGCGACGATCGAGCGTGCGCGTGCGAATGAGATTTTGGAGTGCGCGCTGCGTGTCGTCGTCTTTTGCCGCAAGCATGAGGCCCGAGGTATCGCGATCTAAACGATGCACGATGCCGGGGCGGTCCTCACCCTGCACGGTACCCAGATGGTCAATGCCGCAGTGGTAGACCAGAGCGTTCGCAAGCGTGCCGCTCTCGTGGCCATGGGCGGGATGGCACACCAGGCCGCGCTGCTTGGAGAGCACGATGAGGTAGTCGTCCTCGTAACGGATATCGAGGGGGATGGCCTCGGGAATCACATCAGTGGGATCATGCGGCTCGGGCAGGTCGACCGAGATACGGTCACCGGAGCGCACAGCATATTTTTTTGATAGGCAGGTCTCGCCGTTCACGATTACGGCGCCGCCCTCGATCAGATGCGCGCAGGCAGAGCGCGTGGGGCAGCCGTCGTTGGCACCCAGAAAGGCGTCGAGACGCTGGCCAGAGCAATCGTCGGCAACAAGAATATGGATGTCGGCCATTAACGCTCATTCCTTTCGCGAATCTTGCGGGCACGCTCCCCACGCTGCTTGGCTTTGCGCTTGGCGCGGGCCTCATCACGGGCATTGAGCTCGGCAGTCGCATCGACTTCGCGGGCCGCAGGGCTCAAGAACATGTAGCCGATGAGGGCAAGCACAACGCCTACGGTGATGCCGATATCGGCCACGTTAAAGACGGGAAAGTCGATGAAGGTGGTGGCAATAAAATCGGTCACAAAGCCAAAAGTCAGACGGTCGATCGCGTTGCCAATGGCGCCGCCCGCGACCATAGCCATGCCCACAACCTCCAAGCGAGCAAGCTGGGGCGCGCGAAGCAAGTACACGGCAATAGCGATAATGACCGCCAACGCCAGCACGGCAAACGCGATGCCATGCCCCTCGCCCATGCTAAAGGCAGCACCGATATTGCGGACAAATAGAAAGTCGATCACACCGGGGATAACAGTCACATGCAAAGCGTCGCCCGCGGCACGAACTGCAAGCTTGGTCAGCTGGTCAACAAGCAGCACAACCAGCGCCACCCCACCAGCAACACCCAACCGCCAACGCAAAGGCGGCGTCATATCCCCAGCACGACCCAAAGAAATCCCCTACCCTCAAGAACATCGAATTCCGTTTAACGCAATTAACCATCTTATATTGACCAGCAACGAAATAGCCGGTGATTCGTTACCGACAGCGAAAACCCGCCAGAGCGAGCAAGGTGCCTTGAAGCAAGGCGGCATAGACCTTCTGGTCATGCCGCCGAAGCTGAAAGGCAGATTGCCGCTCTGGCGGGTTTGCAGCGTCAACCTGTTACGCGGTTTGGTAAAACCGCGTAACTACAAGGCCTCCGCGCAGCGCTTGCAGATATGCGCGTGGCCGTTGTACTCGCCGACGGTGGTGCGGTAGTTCCAGCAACGGTCGCAGCACTCGCCCTCGGCTGCCTCGATGGCAACGGAGAGCTCCTCGCCCTGGGTCAGCTCAACATCGGAGACGATGTAGAACTCGGCCAGGTCGACGGCCTTATCACCGGTCAGCAGCGCGTACATCTCGGCGGGAACGACCGCCTTGACGCGGACCTGCTGGCTCTTGGTGAAGGTACCGGCGGAGCGGGCATCCTCAAGGGCCTTGGTCACGGCGCTACGGAGCTCGAGTGAAGCCTCGAGCACGCCCTCAAACTCATTGGCCTCGTCGAACGTGATGGGCGACTTGTACCAATCGAGCAGCGCGGCGTACTTCTGGTGATCGACGCAGCCGGCGGGCGCATAGGCCATGGCCTCGTCAACCGTGTAGGACAGGATCGGCTGAAGGTCGCGCATGAGCATCGAGAAGAGCTCGGCCAGCACGGTCTGGGCGCTGCGGCGCTCGAGCGAGCCGGGCTTCTCACAGTACAGACGGTCCTTCAGGGCGTCGAGATACACGTTGGAGAGCTCGGTAACCACGAAGTCGTAGAGCGCACGGTAAGCGCGCGGGAACTCGTAGCAAGAGTAAGCGTCGTCGACCTCGGCCTGGACCTGGGTCAGACGGGCAACCATGAGCTTGTCGAGCGGCAACAGGTCGGCAAAGGCGACGCCGTCGGTCTCGGGCTCAAACTGGCCCTCGAGCTCGGAGAGCAGGAAGCGCAGCGTGTTGCGGAAACGACGGTAGGCATCGGACGTACGAGCGAGGATCTCGTGGTCGATGGAAACGTCGGAGCTGGTATCGACAGATGCAACCCACAGACGGATGATGTCGGCACCCATCTCGTCACAGACCTTGTTGGGGTCGATGACGTTACCGAGCGACTTGGACATCTTGCGGCCCTGGCCGTCGAGCGTGAAGCCCTGCGAGACGACCGCCTTATACGGAGCGTGGCCGTTGGCGCCCACCGAGGTGAGCAGCGAGCTCTGGAACCAACCGCGGTGCTGGTCGGAGCCCTCGAGATACACGTCCGCCGGATACTCCAGCTCGGGGCGATACTCGCAGACGGCCTTCCAGGAGACGCCGGAATCCCACCACACGTCGAGGATGTCCTTATCGGCCTTGAGGTGATGGCCTCCGCACTTGGGACAGACGCAGGCCTCACCCAGGTAGCTCTCGGGAGCGTCGGT
>CAJMBB010000056.1 GCA_905211615.1 uncultured Collinsella sp.
GAAGGGGGAGGCCTCGCGGCCTCCCCCTTTTTTTGCGTTATATACACGTTGTGCTTTGGGACCTAGCTCCCCCGTATGCGCTCTTACTGTTTGGCTGTATTTTGAGTCCTTCTAGTGTATTTGAGCGATAATTACTCGCATTGGCGTTAGGGAGGGCTTGATGTTTACCGTATTTGTCTTGGGCAATATCGCTTCGGGTAAGTCGACTGCCTGCCGCTATTTCGAATCTCGTGGCGCTATGCTTATCGATCTGGATGAGCTTGCAAAATCGCTGTATGTGCCGGGCTCTGATATCGTCAATGCTCTCGCGGATGAATTCGGTTGGGACATTTTGGATGAGGAAGGCGGCATTCGCCGCAGCATCCTCGCCTCTCGAGCTTTCGCTTCTCCTGATTCGGTCGCACGGCTCAATGGCATTGTGCATCCCGTTCTGATTGAACAGCTTTCGCTTTGGATTCTCGATCCGGTTTGTTGTACGGTTTCATCACCCCGTTACCCCTTTGCGGTGGTTGAGGTTTCTGCTCCGACTGGTTTTGAGGATGCATTTGGCTTGGCTGATGAAATTCTGGTCATTAGCGCCCCTTTGTCAGTTCGTCGCGAGCGCGCTATTCAACGTGGCATGGAGCCATCTGATTTCGATGCCCGTTCTGCTTGCCAGCCCGATGAGTCTGCGCTGTGCAATCTCGCTACAACGGTGATTGATAATTCGGCAGCCGATAATTCGCTCTTTGAGCAGCTTGACTCATGGCTTGCATGCCACGGGTTTATAGATACTCCGGATAAGGAGGAGGCCGATGCCTAAGGCACGTTTCTTTACGTGGTATCGCGTGGCACCACTTGCCGTTGTGTTCGTCTTCGGCCTTATTTCGCTCGTCTACTCGTGTGCCCCTGCCGCTTTCTTTAAGCCGCTGTATCCGATTGACTACGAGGCGTATGTAAAGCAATCCAGTATTTCGCATAATCTGGATCCGTATCTGGTGTGCGCTGTCATTAAGTCGGAATCGAATTGGGACCCCGAGGCCGAGTCGAATCAGGGTGCTCAGGGATTGATGCAGCTGATGCCCGAGACTGCCCGGGATATGATCGCCAAGGGCCTTGTCGACGGAGGGGAGTATTCGGTCGACAATCTTAACGATCCGGCTACGAATATCGAGTTTGGCTGCGCATACCTCTCGTATCTTCTCGCCTATTTCAACGGGTCGACGGATAGTGCCATCGCCGCCTATAACGCCGGTATGGGCAATGTCGACGGATGGGCGCAGCAGAACACGTCACTCCATAATGCGATTACCTTCCCTGAAACTCAGGCTTATCTGATTCGCGTCAATAATGCCTGGGTTCGATATAAGACTCTCTATCCCGATCGGTTCGTATAGGACTAAGCCCACCGCCCGCGTATACTGCAGATGTATGAGTTAGGAGTATCCATGGCGGAATTTGAAGTAGAACGCGTTGGTGGTGAACTTAAGCGCTTTGGCGTTGAGGGCGCTGATGTGCCGTTTAAGGTCGTGTCTCCATACGAGCCCGCTGGTTCCCAGCCTAAGGCCATTGAGTCGCTTGTGCGGGGCGTGAGGGACGGAGACCGCTATCAGGTTTTGCTGGGTGTGACTGGTTCGGGTAAGACTTTTACGATGGCCAAAACCATTGAGGCCTTGGGTAAGCCGACCCTTGTCATGGCTCCGAATAAAACGCTCGCCGCTCAGCTTGCGAGCGAGCTCAAAGAGTTCTTTCCCAATAACGCTGTGGTCTACTTCGTCTCGTACTACGACTACTATCAGCCCGAGGCGTATGTGCCGCAAAGCGATACATATATCGAGAAAGACTCCTCGATTAACGAAGAGGTCGAGATGCTGCGCCATCAGGCGACCGCGTCACTGCTCTCTCGACGTGATGTGATCGTTGTCGCATCGGTCTCGTGTATCTATGGCATTGGCTCTCCTGAGGACTATGCGGGTCTGGCTCCAAACGTCGACAAGAAGGTGCCGCTCGAGCGCGATGACTTTATCCATGCGCTTATCGACATTCAATATGATCGCAATGACTATGACCTGGCGCGTGGCACGTTCCGCGTGCGCGGCGATGTTGTCGACGTGTATCCGCCTTATGCCGAGCATCCGTTGCGGTTTGAGTTCTTTGGCGACGAGGTCGAGCTGATTGCCGAGATCGATGAGGTCACCGGTGAGATGCTTCGTGAGTACGAGGCCATCCCCGTATGGCCGGCATCGCACTACGTGACCGAGAAGCCGAAGGTCAAGGCCGCTCTGAAATCGATCAGCGAAGAGTGCGAGAAACGCGTGGCGGAGCTCAAGGCGACCGACAAGTTGCTCGAGGCGCAGCGTCTGCAGCAGCGCACCGATTATGATCTTGAGATGCTCGAGACGATGGGCTTTTGCAACGGCATCGAGAACTACTCGCGTCATCTGGACGGTCGCAAGCCGGGTGAGCCGCCGTTTACCCTAATTGATTACTTTCCCAAGGATATGCTCTGTATCATCGATGAGAGCCATGTGACGGTGCCGCAGATTCGCGGCATGCACGAAGGTGACCGCTCGCGTAAGGTGACGCTGGTGGAACATGGTTTTCGCCTGCCCTCGGCGCTCGATAACCGCCCGCTTCGTTTCGATGAGTTTGAAGCAAGGATACCCCAGTTTATCTATGTTTCGGCCACGCCGGGCGACTACGAGCTGCGGGTGAGCCAAAACGACGTGGAGCAGATTATTCGTCCGACCGGCCTTCTCGACCCCAAGATTGACGTGCGTCCAGTTCGCGGCCAGATTGACGATCTTGAGGACGAGATTCGCGAGCGCGTTGCCCGCAAGGAGCGCGTGCTGGTGACCACGTTGACCAAGCGCATGGCCGAGGACCTGACCGACCATCTGCTCGACGCGGGCATTAAGGTCAATTACATGCACTCTGATACGGCGACAATGGACCGTGTCGAGATCCTGCGAACGCTGCGCGAGGGCAAGATCGATGTTCTCGTTGGCATCAACCTGCTTCGCGAGGGCTTGGATCTCCCTGAGGTCTCACTGGTGGCAATTCTCGATGCCGATAAGGAAGGCTTCTTGCGCAACCGCCGTTCGTTGATTCAGACGATTGGCCGTGCGGCCCGTAACGCCGATGGCGAAGTCATCATGTATGCAGACGTTGTGACCGATTCGATGAAAGAGGCCATCGAGGAGACGCAGCGCCGTCGCGAGATTCAGATGGCATATAACGAAGAACATGGCATTGTGCCCAAGACGGTGCGCAAGGCCATCAACGACATCTCAAGTTTTATTGCCGAGGCCGAAAAAACTGTGGGCTCCAAGGGACGCTCGAAGGGCGACTCTCTTGGCCATGGCGCATTCTATACGCCCGATGAGTCGGGCGAGGGCGGTGTGCCGGAAACGGTGGCGCCCGAGCAGACACTTGCGGAGCAGTTGGAAGAACTGCCACATGACGAGCTTGTGCGGATCGTCGAAACCATGGAAGAGGATATGCGTAACGCTTCTGCCGCTATGGACTTTGAGGAGGCGGCGCGCCTGCGCGATGCCGTCGTTCAGATTCGGGCGATGCTCGAGGGTGCGTCTGAGGACGAGACGATCGAGCGCTTACGTTCGCAGGCCCGTAAGGGTTCCACGTTCGCATCGGGCAGAAAACGCCAGGGTGCACGGTTTAAGAAATAGCGAACAGGCCCCGAGTTCCCTGTGGAGCTCGGGGCCTATGTCTTTTGCGCGCTGGAATTCGTGCGTTAGAGGTCTGCGATCAGGGCTTCAGCACAACGGATGCCGTCGGTGGCCGCGCTCATGATGCCGCCGGCATATCCAGCTCCCTCACCACAAGGGTAGAGGCCCGGGGTCGACACGGCATGGCACGTTCGGTCTCGGGTGACAGTGACCGGTGAGCTCGAACGAGTCTCCACGCCGGTAAGAACGGCATCGGGGCGGTCGTAGCCTCGTAGCTTTTTTCCGAGTAGGGGAAGTCCCAGGCGGAGCGACTCGACGATATGCTGCGGCAGGGCTTCGTCAATTGCCGTCCAGGTCACACCGAGCGGATAGGTGGGCTTTACCTTTCCGGGCGCCTTGCTGGCGCGTCCTGCGAGGAAATCTCCGACGAGTTGTGCCGGTGCGTTCCAGTTGGAACCGCCTAGGCGATAGGCGGCCGCCTCGCAGGCGCGCTGGAGCTCGATGCCGGCGAGCGGGTCATCGTTGGGAAGGTCCTCAGGCGTGACGTTAACGAGCAGGGCGGCGTTTGCGTTGCGTCCGTCGCGGGCATTGAGGCTGGCGCCGTTGACGCACAGGTGGCCCTGCTCGGAAGAGGCGGCGACAACCTGCCCGCCGGGGCACATGCAAAACGAGAACACGCTGCGGCCGTTGGGAAGATGGGCGACGAGCTTGTAGGGGGCTGCTCCGAGGGCAGGATGTCCCGCCAAGGCTCCATATTGGGCTCGGTTGATGTCGCGCTGCGGATGCTCGATGCGAACGCCCATGGCAAAGGTCTTTTGTGCGAGGGCCACGTTGTGGTCCTTAAGGAGCTCAAAAATATCGCGAGCAGAATGCCCGCAGGCGAGGATGAGGTGCTTTGTCTCGATTGGCTCGTAAGCGGCGTCTTGGGACGATTGGACATCAATGCCGGTGATGGCGCCAGACGCGTCGATGCGAATGTCGACGAGCTTCGTTCGATAACGGACGACACCTCCGAGCTGCTCGATGCGCTGGGATATAGCGGTGACAACCTTGGGAAGGATGTCGGAGCCAATGTGCGGCTTGGCATCCCACAGAATATCGCGGGGCGCACCCGCCTCGACGAAGGTTTCGAGGATAAGGCGATGGGCGGGATTTTTTGTTCCCGTATTGAGCTTGCCGTCCGAGAAGGTCCCCGCGCCGCCCAGACCAAACTGGATATTGCTCTCGGGGTCGAGGATGCGCTCCTTTAGAAAGAGGTCGATCGCCTGCGAGCGGCGAAATGCCGGGTCGCCGCGCTCGAAGAGCAAGGGCTTCAGACCCGCTTCGGCAAGGGTGAGTGCGGCGAAAAGGCCGGCGCATCCGGCACCGACGACGACGGGGCGCTCTTTGGGTGCGCCGGAAATGGGGGAGGGGAATGAAGGCTCATCGTCTTCTATCGCGCGTACGCGCGAGCGGTCACGCTCGGCAACGCTGTCGACCGCTTCTCGCTCGAGGTGGGGACTAGTCAGCTCAACACGAAAGCTCAGGATAAAATGGACGTCTCGTTTTTTGCGAGCGTCGATTGACTTGCGGTGGAGCTCGATGGATTTGATCTCGGAGTCCTTGCAACGTAGGACGCGCTTGGCGACTCGCTTGCCAACAATGAGGCAGGCATTTTCATCGCCGGCTTCATCGAGCGACGCGTTGACTTGGGTGATTTCGATCATCGAGGTCTCCTTAGAGGCAAGAAAGAGGCCGTCCGGTATCCCAGACGGCCCGAATGCGTTTTTGATTATAAACTGCGCGGCTACAGGCTGCTTGCAGCGCGAATGCCCGAGAGCCAGGCCCACGCAAGGTTAAAGCCTCCGCAATCGGCGTCGATGTCGAGCGCTTCGCCGCAGACGTAAAGCGGGGCGTCGACAGCGCTGCGCGCGCGTAGACTGGGTGTTGAGATGCTCTCGACAGATACGCCACCACGCGTGACCTGCGCCGAGCGCTCCTCGGCTGTTCCCTCGACGAGCAACTTAAAGTGCTTGAGGATCGAGACCAGGTGGATGACATCGTTGGAGCCTGGATGGCACTGCTCGAACGCCGTGCAGACGACGCGGGAGAGTTGCGGGGCGAGCGTGCCGTCGAGCCAACGGGGATCGCGGGGCGAAAAGCCGCCGAGCAGCTCAACGCGCCGGTTGAGCATATCGAGCAGCCCGTCTTTGGAGAGGTCGGGGAAAACGTCGAGCAGGATCGTATCGCCGTGCTGGATACGACGGGAGAGGTTGAAGACAGCGACGCCCGAGATACCGAAGGTTCGAAACAGGACTTCACCGTCTTCGTGCCAGAGCTCATTATGATTGCGGGTGAGCGTCAAGCGGGCACGGACGCGCAGACCATCCAACGTCTTGAGTGCCGCCCGATCACCAACGACCGTTGCCGATACGGGGCAGAGGATGGGGCGCAGCGAAGTGAGGGGGAGACTAAACGTATCGGCGATACCGGTGGGGTTGCCGCCCGTGGCGATAATTACGGCATGTGCCTGCAGGGTCTCGTTCTTGCGAGGGACATCGGCGAGTGCCTTCCGAAGCGAGCGGAGCTCCGATTTTCGGTCGTCGTGCTTTTTTGCCTTGAGTGCCCGCGCTGGACGGTCTATTTGGAGTGTCCAGCCTTCGGAAGCTTTGTGCGCCGAGGCAACGTTGGCTCCGCAGATTAAGGTGATACCTAGGCGGTCGCAAACGTTGAGAAGCGCGTCGCGCACCGATTCTGCGCGAAGGGAGCGCGGGTACAGCCGGCCTTCCTCAGAGGTTGTCATGATGCCCAGCGAGGAGAAGAAACCCATAAGCTCTTGTTCGGGTTGGGGGCCCATGACGGATTCGACGAATGCGGGGTGGTTATACCGCTGAGGATCAATCGATTCGTTGGAGAGGTTGCAGCGGCCGTTACCGGTCGCAAGGAGCTTAAGGCCGCAGGCGACATCGCGCTCAACGATGCAGACGCTTTTGCCAGCGCGTGCGGCCGTAATGGCGGCGGCGAGGCCTGAAGCCCCGCCGCCGAATACCAGGACGTCATAGAAGGCGCTCGTGTTCACTTAGGCCTCGTCGGTCTCGTGTGGGGTAATGGCCTCGACAGCAGAGACTGCCTTGGGCAACATGCCATCGGGCAGCGCGGTCTCGACCTCGCCCTTATCGCAGGCCTCGGCGAGTGACGGATTGATGGGAAGCGTGCCCAAGATGTCGAGGTTATAGCGCTCTGCGACCTCGGGGAGCTTGCTCTTGCCAAAGACCTCGATCTTCTTGCCGCAGTCGGGGCACTCAATATAGCTCATGTTTTCGACGATGCCCAGAATGGGGACGTTCATCTTCTCGGCCATGTTGACCGCCTTGGCGACGATCATCGAGACCAGATCCTGCGGGCTCGTGACGATGACGATGCCGTCGACGGGCAGTGACTGGAAGACGGTGAGAGCGACGTCGCCTGTTCCCGGAGGCATGTCGACCAGCAGGTAGTCGATGGGGCCCCACGAGGTCTCGCTCCAGAACTGCCTAATGGCGCCTGCGATGACCGGACCGCGCCAAAGGACGGGGTCGGTCTCGTTTTGGAGCAGCAGGTTGGAGCTCATGACCTTGACGCCGTGCTCGGAGATTTCGGGCAGCATAAGGTTGCCAAGGGCATGGACGTGGCGTCCGCTCATACCGAACATCTTGGGGATAGAGGGACCGGTGATGTCGGCATCGAGGACGCCGACCTTGTGGCCGTGGCGGGCAAGCTCGGTGGCGATGGCACCTGTGACAAACGACTTGCCGACACCGCCCTTGCCGGAAAGCACGGCGATGACGCGCTTGACCTCGGACAGCGTGTTCTCCTCAAATTGCGACGGCGACGTTTGTCCGCCGGCGGCCTGTGCGTGCTCGCAACCCATGTATGACTCCTTTGTATATGTTGGGGCCGGGGCCCCGTGATGTGACACGAGCGTCATTGTACCCTCGTTTGCGAGCGGGAGTCATTTGCGATGCATTTGGGCCGAGCGTGCTTGCAATACGATGGGTCCAAGCGAATGGGCGGGCTTACTGAACTTTGCTGGCGAACTCGAGGTATTGCATGCGCTGCAGCTTGTCGATCGTCGAGGCGTATGGGCTGTCTTCAGATTCCAAGTCGTAGCGCAGCCCGTCGGCACCAAGATAGCCGGCGACATTGATGGTGGGCACATCTGACCTTGTTGCAAGCAGAGCCTTTTGATAGTCGGTGAGCGGGGCGCCGATCTTATTAAGGGTAATGGCTGCAATCTCGTTTGCCCCGACGGTGTCGTAGACGTTGAGCTCGGTATTGCCGGCGATTTCATAGTTGGCCCAGACGAAATAGGTCGACTGATGGATACGGAAAGCGTGGCTTGCCGTATCTTCCTGAGGGTACAGCTCGTCGTTGAGAGTCGTTGCGGCGCTCGGCTGATGGTCGCCAAAAAAGACAAGAACAACCGGTCTGCCGATATTGCGGAGCTCGTTGATAAAGTACTCGAGGTCCCGGTCGGATGCGTTGATGCAGGTGAGATAGGTGTTGAGCGCGCTATTGGCGCCCTCGCTGGCTCCCTCGACCCAATAGTTTGTCAGCTCTTCGGCGGGAACGGTGCCATAGTCGTATCCGCCATGGTTTTGCATCGTGACATCGAAGATGAACTGCGGAGCGTCGTCGGTCCTCAGCAGGTCGAGTATCTTGTCATAGGTGGCGTAGTCGCATACGCCGGCATGGTAATAGGGTGCACCTTCGAAATCGGCGATAGATAGGAAATCTCCAAAGCCCAGCTGCTGATAGATTTTATCTCGATGGTAGTTAACGGGGTTTTGCGGGTGCATGGCAGTGGCGGTGTATCCAAGTTCTTTAAGGTCCTTTGCCAAGCTGTTGACGCCATTCATCTGATACAGCTGATAGGGGATTTTGCCTAATCCGACAAAGGCCGTTGTCGCTCCGGTCAAAAATTCGAATTCGGAGTTTGCCGTTCCGCCACCGGCGACCGAAGCGAGCATGGTGCCGCGAACAAGTGTGTCGGGAAGCGAGTTGTAGGATGCGGGGCCGGTGTACCCGGCCGCCTGGAGCTGCTCAAAGCACGAAAGGTCGCTAAAACTCTCGTTCATGACGGCAACAATCGTCGGCTTGATTTCATTGAACTGGGCAACGGCCGCCGCGCGCTGCTCGCTCGAGCCATACGTGCTGTCGTAGGTGGCGGCGAGCTCCTGCTCGATGCTCTGCGCCTCATCGGGCGTATAGTTTTCGGGTTTCTCAATGGGCAACTCGTTGACCATTTCGGTGAACGAAGTGATAAAACCCTGAGACGCATACGTGGTGATGGGCTGCCAACGGTCAAATCCAAAATTCAGCGCCTGCTCCAAGTCGATGCTGGAAAAGCCCGAGAGCCCCACAACGGTCACTAGCAGAAAAGCGCAGAGGTTGGCGGCGATTGCGGGGAAGACATGGGTGGGCGTACGGAGCTTTCTCGGTCGGATAAGCGAAAGAAGCCCCAGGGAAATCTCCAGCAGGGCGAGAGAGGTTACGATTCCGGCGGTAAAGGTAAACTCGTATCCCTCGCTCACTTCCATTGCGGTGCCAAGGGCCAAGATATCGCTTGGCAGGATGGCCTCGCCTTTAAACGTTATGACGAAGTGCTCGGCAATGCCAAGGATGCAACAGGCGACGGGCACGAGGGCCATGACGCCTCCATGACGCTGTCCCAGCAAATAAAGGGAGAGCAGAACCGTCGCGAGCAGCCCGACGGAAAACCCGAATGAGTTGGCGGGAATGCGATAGAACGTTTCGTTACAGGCAATTTCGAGTGAAACGAACGAGAGCGCTGAAACAGCGGCGATGACAAGGATGTCACGGCAAATACAGGCAACCGTTCCCATCGCAAGATCGGTTTGGTCGATAAGTCCCGAAACCAAGGGTTCGACAAGAAGTATGACGGCGGCAGCACCGAGCGCCGAATAAGAAAGGACCCATAGGGAACTGTCCTCATTTGCGAGCAATTGATTCGTAATCCATGCAGCTACCACGCCGAGCGGGATGAGGAGCGTCGCGCACCAAAAGACGCGGGCAATGGGCGGCTTTTCATTGTGTTTGATTGAAAAATACACGCGCACGACGACGGTGGCCACGATAAGGATGGCGATGAATATGGGCAGATTGGCCATGTCGCTCGAAGTGATTTCAAGGGGGATATCTTCGGTCATGGACGTTCCTCTGTTACAGCAAATTAAGTTCAGTATTAGATTACTGTAACCTTTCCACGGCATTTCGAGAAACAAAGCACCCGATACGCAACGCAAAAGGTCTGCGAATCTTGTATTACGAACATCTGTGCGCGTCGAGTGCGCTAAACTCATCGACAGTATGATTCGATGCAATAGGAGGCAAGGAGCTTCCATGTCTGATTCTTCTATCGTTATTCGCGGCGCTCGTGAGCACAACCTCCGTGATATCGATGTTTCCATTCCGCGTGACCAACTCGTGGTCATTACCGGTCTTTCTGGCTCGGGCAAGAGCTCGCTGGCATTTGACACTATCTATGCCGAGGGCCAGCGTCGATACGTCGAGAGTCTTTCGAGCTATGCGCGCCAGTTCTTGGGCCAGATGGACAAACCCGACCTGGATTCAATCGACGGCCTTTCGCCGGCGGTGTCGATCGACCAAAAGACGACGTCTAAAAACCCTCGCTCGACGGTTGGCACCGTAACCGAGATTTATGACTATCTGCGCCTGCTGTTCGCCCGCGTGGGCACCCCGCACTGTCCCGAATGCGGCCGCGTCATTGAGCGTCAGACGACCGACCAGGTTGCCGACAAGGTCTTGGCGGCGGGGGAGGGCCGCCGCGCGTTTGTGCTGGCACCGGTGGTGCGCGGGCGAAAAGGCGAGTACACCAAACTGTTTGAGGACCTTCGCGCCGAGGGATTTAGCCGCGTGCGTGTCGACGGTGAAGTGTGCTCGCTCGACGATCCGATCGATCTGGACAAGAAGTTCAAGCACGATATCGAGGTCGTGGTCGATCGCATCGTGATCCGTGAGAACTCTCTGGGCCGTATCGCCGAGTCTGTTGAGCAGGCGACCGCGCTGGCTCACGGCAATGTAAACGTGTACATGCTGCCCGATCGTGATGCTCCCGAGGGGACCGAGGGCGAGCTGCTGGAGTATTCGTTGGCCTTGGCGTGCCCGGAGCATGGTCACTCCATTGACGATCTTCAGCCGCGTGATTTTTCGTTCAACGCTCCCTATGGCGCATGTCCTGAGTGCGACGGCCTGGGCTTTAAGAAAACCGTTGATGCCGAGGCGCTGATCGAGGACCCCTCGAAGTCCATTGCCGACGGAGTCTTTGGTAGCCTGTTTGGCAATTCGAACTACTATCCGCAGATTTTTGCTGCGGTCTGCAAACACTTTAAGGTGAGCACCGATACGCCGTGGAAGGACTTGCCCCCTCGCGTGCGTCGTGCATTCTTGGATGGCCTGGGCGATACGAAGATCTCGGTCGACTACCAAAAGCTCGACGGACGTCGCAGCCAGTGGGATACCAAGTTTTCGGGCGTTCGCAACATCCTGTACGAACGCTATACCGAGACGACGAACGAGAACACCAAGGCGCGCTTGGAGAAGTACATTCGCGAGGAGCCGTGCTCGAGCTGCCATGGCGCTCGCCTGCGCCCCGAGATGCTCGCCGTCACCGTGGGCGGCAAGTCCATTTATGAGGTTTGCTGCCTGTCGTGCCGTGAGTCGCTCGAGTTTTTTGAGGGCCTGGAGCTCACCGAGCGCCAACAGTTTATCGGCGGGCGCATCGTCAAGGAAATCCTGGAGCGCTTGCGTTTTCTGGTCGATGTTGGACTCGACTATCTGACGCTCGATCGTGCCTCGGCGACGCTTTCTGGTGGCGAGGCGCAGCGTATTCGCCTGGCAACGCAGATCGGCGCGGGTCTCATGGGCGTGCTCTATATTCTGGATGAGCCCTCGATCGGTCTTCATCAGCGTGACAACGAGCGCCTGATCAAGACGCTCGAGCGCCTGCGCGATATCGGCAATACCGTTATCGTCGTCGAACACGACGAGGATACAATCCGTGCCGCCGACTACGTGATCGACATGGGGCCCGGCGCCGGCGTCAACGGCGGACACGTAGTCGCGGCGG